>JAUMAI010000783.1:0-2529 GCA_032116775.1 Pirellula sp.
AGGCTGGGCCTAACGTGTAGGTCAGTGCTGAGTTGACTGGAACATGTCCAATAGAATTTATGGTGGTAAATAATCGGCCGTGTATCGATCGGCGTATACAATGTGCGAAAATTTAGAAATACATGTTGAACATGCTGCTGTAATTGCCAGAGGTCGAGCGTTATGTATTGAGGACTTTTCGCCAAGCGAGAATTTTCAAGTTCCAGTGGAAGGAAGTGATGAGATCGTATTTCAGCAGAGTACCGAGAAAGTGTTTAAGCAATCTGATTAGTAATGACTTAGGTGATAAAGTTTTGCAAGCAGCATTGCTGGAAAAGATTGAACCGACGTTTATAAAAATTTGCTCTTACGCAAAGCGGCGAAAACCGTCTGAAAGCAGTCGAATTATTAGGTATCCATCGAAGTACCTTGCGCGAGCGTCTAAAATTGTACGGGGTCGAAGCTCCGTAAGTCTAAAAGGCAGGTTTCGTGAAAAGCCATCGGCCAATTATTTTTCGTCCAGATGTGAAAACTACGTTATCAAGGTGGGGTTTGTCATTAAGCGGCCAGTAGCTGAGGGTATCAGCTTGGAACGTAGAAAGAACTGAGATCGTGTAGTGGTAAAGTTTTATGCGAGACGAGAAATAGCAGCTCTCTCGAACAAAAGTTTGGCTTTGCGAGAACATCTATGAACGTCATGGTCGAGCGCTGTGTGAGATGGTGGCGTCTTCTAGTGGTTGGGTTCCTTTGCCTGCAACCTAATATTGTTACTGCTTCACCCAATATTATTTTGGTACTTGTAGATGATTTGGGTTGGTCGGATTTGTCCTGTTTCGGCGGGACTCGTAGCCAGACACCGAACGTTGACCAACTGGCAAAGGAAGGGATTCGCTTTGCGCAATTTTATGTCAATTCACCCATCTGCTCCCCTTCGCGAGTTGCGTTTGCAACGGGCCAATATCCTCAGCGTTGGGGCATTGAGTCCTATCTGGCTGACAGGGAAGCGAACAAAAAGCGAGGTATGAAACAGTGGCTTGCTGTCGATGCGCCGATGTTGGCCCGATCACTGCAAGAGGCTGGCTATCGAACGGGGCATTTCGGAAAGTGGCATATGGGTGGGCAGCGAGACGTCGATGATGCACCGGCGATTAGCGAGTATGGATTCCATAGCAGTTTGACGAACTTTGAGGGCATGGGGCCAAAGGTACTGCCACTGACCGAAGAGCCAGGTTGGGAGAAGCCGAGAAAGATTTGGGAACAGGCGGAAAGGTTAGGTGGGCCTGTTACGTGGATGAAGCGTTCGGATGTAACCGGCGGCTATGTCAGCTCCGCTATCGATTTTATTTCAGCCGCGAGGCAAGAGAAGAAATCTTTCTATATCAATGTTTGGCCCGATGATGTGCATTCCCCTTTTTTTCCTTCGTTGGAGAAGTGGAGCAATAAAAAGCAGGAACGCTATTCGGCGGTACTTTCTGAAATGGATAAACACCTTGGCAAGTTGTTTGATTTCATACGTGAGGATCCTGAGCTACGCGACAACACACTCATTATTTTTTGCTCCGATAATGGGCCTGAGCATGGGGCTGGGAGTTGCGAACCGTTGCGTGGTGCTAAAACGTGGCTCTATGAGGGTGGTGTACGTTCCCCATTGATCGTTTGGGGCCCAAGAATTGTGAGTGATAAAGTTGGAGAGTTTAATCGCGACTCGTACTTCTGCGCCCTCGATATCAATCGCAGTCTCTACTCTATTTGCGGGCTCTCGGGTCCGCAGGCTACGGATGGTGAAGATATACGTGATACGCTTTTAGGCAAAAGTGATCAGAGCCGTAAGTCGCCAATTTTCTGGCGACGACCACCAGATCGTCCAGGTTATGGGTTTGGATGGAATGAGCCCAATCCAGATTTGGCAGTACGCCAAGGTCCATGGAAATGCTACTCGAATTTCGCGGGTACCCAGGTCAAGCTTTACAATGTCGTAAAAGATGTTGAGGAGCAATTCGATTTGTCTTCTACTGAACCTGGTATCGCAGAGGAGTTAAGAAGCAAAATGTTAGCTTGGGATAAGGCGATGAAGAGTCAGAGTACTCTTGGGAAGCCCTAATCATCGATGTATTACCAGGATGGGAACGAGAACGGCTGTATCTGGGGATAGATAGGCGGGAACTGTTGGATAATCTAATCATTCGCCGAGGCTTGTTGATAATTTGAGTCAATGTTAGTGAGTGATTGTTTTGCTGACATGCTTAGTCTCGTTGTGTGCCATAGGCTCCTTCGTTCTTGAAGTTGCATTCACGACTCAGAGAGTTGATGGGGGAACTTAGTGAGTAAACGGATTCGTAGATTGTGTTTAGCTGTTGGAAGTAGGTGATTTTGTTCGGGGTGGTGCCAGGGTGATACTGCTGGCTAGGGAGAAGGTAAGTCGTGGGCGTTATCTGCTGGAAAAAGAGCGGCGTAGCGGCGAAGTTTACTTGAGTCCCGAAGGATAGGTCGGTAGGCTAACCGGCTAGGGTTGTTTTCTAGATCGGGCTCATCAGACTCGCGTATTTACGG
>JAUMAI010000784.1:0-3582 GCA_032116775.1 Pirellula sp.
GATGGCAAGTTCTGAAGCATCCGCCCCGATTGCTAACAAGTCCGTCGTGTTTCCCGCTTGGACCACACTTGGGAAAAGCGTTTGCACGAAGGGAAAATCCCCAATCCTTAAACGATACTTTCCACCTGCGGCATACTTATTGTCACGAACCTCGACGACATACTCCGTATCCTTGGCAGCCGTAAAAGCGAGTCGGCACTCACCAGACGTTGGCAGATCGTCGACGGTGGCGAGTTCACCTCCCTGAGCATTCAAGAGACGAACAACGGGATCCATTCCACCACCTAAGTAGTCGGTGCGTAGCTCTAAGGTTAGTTTTTGATCGGCCGCTGAACGGATACGAAAGAAATCACTCTTTGGTCCGTCAGCTACGCCATCAACCGCCGATCGAGCGTCAATTACTTGAGCTGTTGCGAAGTCGTGATTCTCGGTCGCTTCGGCGACAGTCGCCAAATCATCCACCAGCAAACCTAGTGGTAACGAATTGCCTTCTGCTGTCGCGACAGAGATACCGACCGGACCGAGTGGCGCTTCTGCGGGCAGCGTGATTTTAATTTTGGCTTCATTGGCCGTTACCGCGAGAACCTCGATTGGAAAAGGTTGGCTACACCAAACCTTCAGCGGTTCAGCAAACTTCTCGCCTACCAACACCATTTCGATACTTTGGCCGGGTGGTAGTGCTGACGGCTTAGCCGACTGCAAGTTCGGTTGCGCCATCAACTGGCTGCCCCAAAGCGCACAACATCCGACGAATAGATGCATTAAGAATCGCGGCATCATTGGATATGAGATCTTAAAAGGAGGGGAATTCGAGGTGGGAAGGGAGAATCTTCATTGTCGCCCCTCCAGCAGCGGAAGTCAAACTACCCAGAAAACAGCCCAAAACCACAACTCGCCTTGTATCCCAGTGTTCTCCTAAGTATCCCGCTTACGCTTTCCAGCCCAATTATCGCCCTGGCATGGCATCTCATGCCCCTGAGCCGAAACGTCGTCTATCACGGACCTTTAACCATCTGGATGCCTTTTTTACAGGCGAGCAAGCCGCGGAGTCCATCACCAGAGCAGATCTGTATCCCATCCTTAGATTGCTAGCATTGAGATATTTGAGGATTGGATTGTGATTATCGAACGAGCTGATCTGGACTTTTACTTCAGAAAGGGACTACGTTAACGGCTGACGAAATGGATTTCGTTAGCTAAGTGCTGTTCGAGGCAAAGAGTGCCGATGGTTCAAGTTTCGGTTTGGTTTCAGAAATATCGTGACCTGCTGTTGCCGGTAGCGCTGATTTCGTGCCTTGGCGTTATTCTCGTTCCATTGCCAGCGGCTTTGATGGACCTTTTGCTGGCCGCGAACATTACGATCTCCGTGATCGTTCTCTTAACGACACTTTACATCCGGACACCACTTGAGTTCAACATTTTCCCGGCCTTGCTAGTGACGACGACATTAGCGCGTTTGGTGTTGAATATTGCTACGACGCGATTGATTCTAACGGAGGTGACTGCAGACAACACTGCGGCAGCAGGGGGCGTTATTCTAGCCTTCGGAAACTTCGTCGCTGGTGATCGTCTGGAAGTTGGTTTGATTCTCTTTGTGATTATTTTCGTGATCCAGTTTTTGGTGATCACGAAAGGTGCTACACGTATTTCTGAAGTTGCGGCGCGATTCGCGTTGGATGGTATGCCAGGCCGACAGATGGCGATCGATGCCGACCTGAATGCTGGAGTTATTGACGAGAAGGAAGCACAGCGTCGTCGCGAAGGAATTCAACGACAAGCTGACTTCTACGGTGCGATGGACGGTGCTAGTAAATACGTGCGCGGTGATGCCGTGGCAGGTATTGTCGTAACCGCGATCAACATCGTCGGCGGTTTCTACATGGGCTACATGCATGCCGACATGACTTTGCAGGAATGTGCTGACGTCTTCACCAAGCTAACTATCGGTGACGGTTTGGTAAGCCAGGTGCCTGCCTTTTTGATCTCTTTGGCAGCCGCATTGTTGGTAACACGCAGTACCCAAGAAGTGAATCTCTCCGGGGAATTCATCAGCCAATTGTTTTCACGTCCTCAAGCGCTGATTGTGGCGGGTGTGTTTCTCATTTTGATGATCTTTACCCAGCTTCCGACCATTCCGCTCCTTTCCCTTGGCGCGGGTTGCATTGGGCTTGCAGCCTTAGTTAGCAAACAGAAATTGAAGCAGGAGCAGATAAATGCTGAACTACAACGCAAAGCGGAACTAGCCAAGTCCGCACCAGCCGAGAAAAAAGTGGAAGAGTATTTGGAAATCGATCCGATGCGTGTTGAACTGGGAGCTGGTTTGGTTCCTTTAGCTGACCCGAATCGTGGCGGAGATCTTTCCAAACGCATCAGCACCGTGCGTTCCATGTTGGCTTCTGAATTAGGAATTGTTTTACCTAAGGTTCGAATCAAGGACCGCATGAGCCTCGGTGAATCGCAATACGAAATTCAAATTGCAGGAGCTCCTGTCGCGACGGGTTTCTTGCGAGTGGATCGCTTGCTGGCGATCGATTCCGGATTGACAACGGGTATACTCCCCGGTGACGAGACACGTGAACCAGCCTTTGGTCGCCGAGCTTGGTGGATCGACCCTGCCATGCGGCAACAGGCTCAAATTTATGGCTACCAAGTTGCGGAACCTGGTTCTGTCTTGGCGACTCATGTGCAGGAAATCGCTCGTAAACATGCCGATGAATTATTAACCCGCGACCAGACTAAGCAACTGATAGAACAATTAAAACAAACCACCCCAACCGTGGTGGAAGAACTCATTCCTGGGGTGATGAAACTTGCCGATGTACAACAGGTTTTACAAATGTTGTTGCGGGAAGATATTCCGATACGTCAACTAAGCACCATCTTGGAAACTTTAGGCGATCATGCGACGCGTCTCAAAGATCCAACGCTGCTAGTTGAGTACGTACGTCATCGCTTAGCACGATCCATATCCCAGCGATTCCGAGATAACCAACAACGCTTACATGTGATCACTTTAGACCCCGCGATGGAGGATCGAATCGCGGCTGGTGTTGACCAAGGTTCTCGATAATACTCAGGTCACATTTCATTTTTTCCTGAGTCCTAAACCACCTTACGGATGCATTAGTCTTGTTGGTCATGTCCGCAATGATTGCCGAGGAAGGACTAAGGGCTTCCTTCTTTCGCATATCAAGTATGTCAAGCCTTCGTGCACCTGCAGGAGCCCAGTCATCCTTCTCGACGCTACCTAGGTTATCTTGGCACCATTCTATGATGCCTTCATTGCATGAACTTGCCCCTGGGGTGTAACTAGTGATAGCAACCGATACTAAATTCTTTGCCGTCCGTATCTCCCGGACGTCTGAAATTGCCATTTTCACCTGAGCCTTATTAAAGCCATTGGACGCGCCTTCAATCGAGATACCCCAATCACCACCCCATAGTCCCGAACTAGGCGAATCATTAAGATCTTCAAGGCAGCGACCATTCCATAATACACCCCAATAAGGAGAGCTACTGCGGATCGACACGAATGGAACGAGCTCTGTTCGTCCACCAGGCTGGATGCAAGGAAGGTGGAGT
>JAUMAI010000785.1:0-2959 GCA_032116775.1 Pirellula sp.
AGGTCTAGTTCTGTGATAAAAGACTACCAAGCAAACAACTTAAATTTGCTAGTTAAATTGGAACAAGGTAATTCGGATGTTCCCGATTACACTCGAAAGTTCAATGACTATTATAGTTTTTGGAAACCTGAAGTTTCCGAAAAATTTGGGACCTATTTGTACATTATGGGTCTCCGTTCTGGTCCTTTGAGAGCCGATTTAATGTCGGCTTACTCCTTAGGAAAGTTCTCTTCTCTATCTGAATTGCAATTGCACGCAGCTAGAAGTAACTTGTGTCGGTTACCGTCCACCTCTCGAGTGGATTCACAACGGCAATTACAACCTTCGGGTACAAAAGCCTCTGGTTCTAGCAAAGGCAGTTGAAAAGGGCAGAACAAGTACCAAGAGGATCGCCGACATCAATAGCCAGCCGTGTTGGCGAAAGAGGCCCCGTAGCGAATACATCGCCCCGAGTCCACCGATCGTTGCGACGAGAGAGGACCATCCCGTCCAACCACCCAGAAGGGTAAACAGCCAGATTGTCTGCAGTCGTGCTTGATCGCTCTGCGCTGTATTCCACTCAAGCGTTCCAGGAATAAACACGCTGTAGCCCACCACCATACGCGCAATACCGCCGCCAACCCAAATCACCCCACCGAGGAGGAAGAATAGCAGAAAAATCTTTGTGGATGTGCGATGCATGCGGCAAAGATAGGGCACCGGGTACTCTACTTCACTTCCCAATAGAGCTTCTTCCGCAGGTCTTGAATCCACTCCTGTTCCAACCGTTGGCGTTTTTCCATGAGGGCCAGTTGTTCGATCTGCTTGTAGTCATCTGCCAGGGAGGGGGCATGCGCCGGAATAAGCTTTTTGCGGTAGAGAATGTGATATCCGGGCTTGGTCGGATCTGCCGCATAGGGCAGTGGGTCCGAGACGCCATCGTCGGGAAGACTGGAGATGATGCTCCGCATTTCTGCTGGGAGACGCTCGAGTTCGATGGTTCCCATCGATCCGCCAAACCCTTGTGTTTCGCGTTCGTCGCTCGACTTTTTCGCAAGCTCTTCGAAGCTTTCGCCGGCCGCTACCCGCCCCTTGAGGGATCGAAGCTCATTCTGCACAGCATCGCGATCTTCTTCGCTCTGTCCAACCTTGATAAGGATATGGCGCGTTGTGATGGCCGTCGATGTCTTTGCGATCAACTGAATAACGTGCCAACCAAAGGGTGACTCAACAGGCTGGGAAATTTCGTTTGGTTCGAGCGCGAAGGCCGCCGCCTCGAAGGTTGGCACAAACTTGCCCTTCTCAACCGTGCCAAGGTCGCCGCCATTGGCAGCCGACGCAGGGTCGCCGGAGTAGCGTCGTGCAAAATCGCTAAACGATCCCCCCTTGAGAATTGAGTCGCGAATGCGAATTGCCAGTTGCTGTGCTTCCTTGTTCTTTTCGTCGGAGGCTTTGACGTACTTCACGATGTGGAAGAGCTCAACGCGGTCGGCTACCTTCGGAATGGAATCCTTGTAGCGATCGTAAAAGCTCTCTACGTCACTGCGGCTCACTTTGATGTCTGTGAACATCTTCTGCTGAATCCGCTCAATGTAGAGGCGCTTGCGGATCTCCTCGCGGAAGTCTTTCTTGATCTTGTTGATGCTCATGCCATAGACATCTTCGATGCGCTTCTCCGAGCCGAACTGCTGCACCAGCACCTGGATCTGGGAGTCCATACGCGATGACACGTCTTCGTCGGTCACCTCAAGCGTTGTGTCCTCTTGGGCCTTCGTCAGAATCAGCTTTTCATTGATCAGCTGATCAAGAATCGCCGTCCGCAACGCCACATCCTTCCGATTAACGCGTGGGTCCCGTTGCACCATTGCTTCGATCTGACCGTTGATATCCGATTGAAGGATGATCTCACGGCCGACGATGGCAACGATGCCCTCCATCGCGTCCTGGGCGCGCAGTGCCGCGCCCCCTGTCAGAATGACAAGGAGACACGCAAGTACACGACGCCTGAGTGTTGCCATTGGGATCACTTTGATCCTGCCTTCATGGAAGGGGCGCCCCAAATCTTATCGATGTTCGAGCTATTGAACGAAACCGGATGACGTGAGCGGACATTTGAGAGCCAGCTCTCTGTCAGTCGCTTCTGAAGTGCATCCTGATAGGCCGGCGCAAGTTCCGTGAGCGCAGCCTCAAACGTTTTTGGCTCAGGTTCGATGATCCGGTCGAGTCGGATTATCGACCATCCAGCTTCGATCTTTACCGGACCGATTACATCACCAACCTTAGCTGTTGGAGTGAGTTGCTGAGCAACCTTCGATGACTTGGCCGATACGGCCGAGAGTTTCCCGCGAAGCTCACGAACACCGTCACGTTGGGAATAGCTTGCGGCGATGTCGGCAAGATCCTTGCCGGCTTTGACATCTGTATTTACGAGTGCCAGCAGCGAGTCCGTAAGGACGTATACCTCCGTCAGATCGAACTTCCGCTCGGTCATCCAGCGCGAACGCGTCGTGTCGTAGAAGGCGCGGGCATCAGTCGTATCAAATTTGAGCCTGCTCCAGACCTCTTTCTCTTCAACCTTGAAGAGAAGAATTCCATCATTGAACTCGCGCATCAGTGCTGCAAAGTCTTCGTACTTCTGCTCGAGTCCAGACGTTGCACGATCGAGAACGATTGGGTCGGCAATCTTATTCATTGCGCGATCAAACCCGGCACGGTTTAACGTAAAGCCTCGCATATCGATGCGACGACGGAGTGTGTCGGCGAATTGACGAACCGTGAGTTCCGAACCAGGAAGACGGAAGATGGCACGATCCAGGAGGTCCTCAGAGAGCGAGCGCACCCAGCCAGTATCCTGCGTGTTCTTGTTGGAATCGATTGATGAAAGCACCTGACTTAGCACATCCTCGTTCCATCCGGAGTTCATGGTCTTGCGGACTGAATCCAGAACCATGCGCTTGTCTTCTTCATAGTACAGTCGACG
>JAUMAI010000786.1:0-10328 GCA_032116775.1 Pirellula sp.
ATAGATCAAGGACCAAACGTCCCAAGGTGATCTCAAAAAGAATTGTTAGCAGTACCCAGATAGTACCGACCATGAGCAGTTGAAGTGTTGTCCTTGCTGCGATCCAATTGATGAAGAGAAGCGTTACCCCGAATATCAAAAGAGAGCCAGTGAAGACTGAAATTTGTCTAGCCGGAAAATCGCCCATCATCGGCACGAGCAGCAAGGTCCGTAAAATCCCGTGAACGGTTTCGACCGCAATGATGACCAGCCAAACAACTAAGGCTCGAAGAAGGAACATGATTGGCCTTGATTCAACATGAGCGGTGTTCGTTAATCATGATGTGGCACTCTGATTTCGATTCCAGAACTGTTGGAATGGGTCGATGCAGGTTGTCTAATGCGGCAAGACTGGATCAAGCTGCGTTAGGTAGGTCGGTTTAACGCAGCTCGGTACGTTGTGCCAGCCGTGGAGAAACAGGACTCTCGCCATACCTCTCTCCACTTGCCACCCGTCTACATCTGTCCCCAAATTTGCGCCCCAGCTCGTTGGCAAATATAGCAAAAGTTGGTAAGGTTAGGAGAGTCGGGACTGATTTTGAATCGTGGTCGCACGAATCGGGGAGCGCCGAAGTGGGCAAACTGTCGGATTACCTCCGAATCTCCGAGGCCGCTGACTATTTGGGCGTATCGCCAAACACGCTCCGCAATTGGGTCAACGCTGGGAAAGTCGTCGCCATTCGCCATCCGGTCAATGATTACCGACTCTTCCAGCGGGAAGACCTCGATGCTTTGTTGAAGCAGGTGGAGAAGGCGAGCAAGAAGTCGCACAAGAAGTGAAGCGGACTTGGTGCTGTCGGACAAATTGAAGATGCGAATAACAGAGGCAGACATTGCCAATGGAGATGACATTGCAAGGATCGAGCATGGCCAACCGAAAGAAATCGAGCAAGGACAAGAAGCCTTGTTCTTCGGCTGCCTACTCGTCTAGGATCATCAAGGCCGGTGCGCTGATTGGCGACACCAAGATGCTACTTTCCCACTGGGATGTTACAGCCTCGGTCACCGAGAACATCGAACGCTCGCAGCGAGAAAACATATTCGGAAAAGCGTCTCGTTCGAGAGTCGATGACATCCTTCGTATTTTCCGACAGCGATACCTCACCGACGAATCTGTCACCAAGGCGCTGGTTACTCTGGTGAACGGGAAATTCCCGACCGCCGCATTGGAGCGGTTGTTCTATTTCCATTCCGCCCATGCAGACCAATTACTCCATGATGCCGTGACTGAGATTATAGTTCCCATGCAGGCGCAAGGTTTAACGGACATCAATGTGCAGGATTTCCAGAGGCACTTGACCAAATGGGTTGAAGAAGGGGAGACGACGGGGCACTGGTCCGAATACACGATCACTCGCATTTCGCAAGGTCTGCTCTCAACGCTGAGGGACTTTGGAGTTCTTCAGGGCGCAACCAACAAGAAGATCGCCCCTACCTTCCTGCCCACCGAAGCGTTTGCTTACATCATGTTCTACCTCAAGCAGCATCAACCATCAGGGGTGAAGCTAATCGAGTTGCCCGACTGGAAGCTGTTCTTTTTGTCGAGAGAAGGAGTGGAGCGATTCCTGTTTGAAGCACATCAGCGTGAGTTGTTGGAGTACCACGTCGCTGGCAGCGTGACCCGGCTAACATTCCCCGCCGAAACCCTACAGGAGTATGCGAATGTCCTCGCTCAAAGATAGCATCGCTCCTTTGGAGAGCCATCTGAAGTCAGTGCCGATGCAGATTGGCGTCTACCAAGACCTCCCCTTCGCCATCATGCGGTATGACCCAGCCGACGAATGGGAACTTCGTCGTGAGATCAAACTGCTCGCCACTCGACTCGAAACGGTTGGGAAAGAAGTTCACATCATCCCGATGTCCGAACTGCTCTGGTCTGCGCTGGAACAGGTTCATGCAAAAGTCGATGACGAAGGCTTGGAGGCCGTCATCGCTTTAGAAAAAGACCGGAGTTACGTCGAAGCACAGCAGCAGTTGACCACCTATCTGTCGAGCAAAGAGTGGGTGCCGCTGTGGGAGTTGCTCGCAAAGCGGCTTGCATCGTTCAACCCGGAAACCTCGGTGGTTTTCCTGACTCGTGTGGCAGCAATGTCTCCGGGCATTTTTCACATGTCGATGTTGCTCGACAAAATGCATGGCAAAACCAAGGTGCCCACAATTTTGTTTTATCCCGGCTCCATAGAAGGCACGACGGGACTGCGTTTCATGGACCTGAAAGACCGGGATGCGTTAGGCAACTACAGAGTCAAAATCTACGGCTGAGGCAAAGGTATCCAACATGAAGACTATTGGCGAACTGCTGACACGAGACCTCAGCCGCAAGATCGAAGAGATCATTCAGGTCGATCAGGCGAACGAGCAATCCGTCCATGCGGAAATCACTGAGTACATCGGTACCGATAGTATTCGTGAACAATACCACCATCTTCTCAAGGCCATCGCTGAGGCTCCCGCCGATCCCCACGAAAGCGTCGGAGTCTGGGTGTCTGGATTCTTCGGTTCGGGCAAAAGCTCGTTCGCCAAGAACCTCGGCTACGCACTGCAAAACCGGACAGTCCTTGGCAGCCAGTTTTCCGATCTCTTCAAGAAACAACTGGATGATAATCGCATCAGCGATTTGCTCGACCTCATCAATGCCAAGACTCCCACTGAGGTCATTCTGTTTGAAGTGGCGAAGGAGGCCGACACTCGAAAGGTGACACAGCGTATTGCCGAGTTGATGTACACAGTTTTGTTGCGTGAATTGGATTACGCAGAAGACTTTGACATCGCTGAACTGGAAATCACTCTGGAAGCTGAAGGACGGTTGGACCAGTTCATTCAGCTTGCTGAAAAAGATGGAAAAGCATGGCGACAGACACGCACGGGAAGCCACAAGATCAATCGGGCAAGTGCAATACTCAACGAACTGGAGCCGACAACCTACCCCTCGGCTGATTCATGGGCCAAATCGTTTCGGAATCAAGAAGCAACGATCACGGTTCGTAAAGTTGTTGAGCGGACCTTTGAACTCTGGGGGCGGCGGCGTCCGGGCAAGGCACTTGTCTTCATCATCGACGAAGTGGGTCAGCATGTGGCTCGCAGCGGTGACAAGATCGAAGACCTGCGAGCCACCATCGAAGAGTTCGGCAAGGTCAGCAAGAACTTGCTCAAGGCTCGTAAGATTTCGGCTCCGTGCTGGATCGTTGTCACCTCCCAAGAGAAGCTCGATGAAGTTGTCGCTGCCATTGACTCAAAGCGAGTCGAGCTTGCGAAACTGCAAGATCGCTTCCGCTACCGTGTGGACCTCGCTCCATCCGACATTCGAGAGGTTGCCACAAGGCGTGTCTTGGCCAAAACGGAGGAAGCCCACAAGCCGCTTAAAAAGCTGTTCACCGACAATCAGGGACAGCTAAACGCTGCCCTTCGTTTGGAACGGACAACTCGCCGCACTGACATCAATGAAGATGACTTTGTGAGCTTCTATCCGTATCCGCCGCACTACATTGACCTCTGCATCGGGATCATGTCGGGTATTCGGCTTCAGCCGGGTGCCCCAAGGCACTATGGCGGCAGCAACCGAACGATCATCAAGCAGGCATACGAAATGCTGGTGTCGGATCGCACGGCACTTGCCAAGAAGCCTGTTGGTGCAATGGTGACACTGGATAAAGTGTTTGAGTTGGTCGAGGGAAATCTCTCGAACGAAAAACGCACCGACATCCACCAAATTGCTGAGCGATTCAAGACCGATACCGAAGATCACGGCTGGGCATTACGAGTCGCCAAAGCGATTTGCTTGCTGGAGTTCCTTCGTGACTTGCCACGCACCGAGGCCAACCTTGCCGCTGTACTGGTCGATGAAGTGGGCAAGGCTACACCGCTGAGCGAAGTTCAGGGGGCGGTTAAGCGACTAAATACCGCTCAATTCATTCGTAACACTGAAGAAGGCTGGAAGCTCCAGACTGCCCAAGAAAAGAATTGGGACACTGAACGGCGGGGATATCTGGAGCCGAAGCCCCGTGAGCGAAACGAACTCGCACGAACGGCCCTTCAGCAAATCTTCGATGAGCCAGAGTTCAAGACATATCGCTACCAGAACCGTTCATTCCGCATCGGTATCAACGTCGATGAGACGAGCATTGGTGATGAAGGTGATCTGCCACTGGCTCTGAGCGTGTCCGAGGATTCCGACGAACTTGCAAGACGCATCGAAGAAGTTCGTACCGAGAGCCAGCAGAAGTCGCATGAGAACGATCTGTATTGGCTGTTCTGCTTGACACCCGAAATTGATGAGCTTGTCCGCCAATTGCACGCCTCACGCAAGATGGTGGACAAGTACAACCAACTCAGCGCTCAGCAGAAGATTACGCAGGACGAAGCAACTTGCCTTCAGGATGAGAAGAACTCCAAGAACGGCTTCGAGACTCGCTTGCGGGACAAGCTGACCGAGGCAATGGAACGTGGCACCGGCATGTTCAGAGGCGTGCAGAAGGATGCGTCGGCCTTGGGCAAGGGATTGAGTGAAATCTTGAAGAAACTCTTCGGTCAGGTTGTACCGGACTTGTACCCCAAGTTGGAAATGGGTTCACGTCCGCTCAAGGGCGATGAAGCCGAACACATCCTCAAGGCCGTTGATCTCAAGGTGTTGCCGAAAGTCTTCTACGAAGGCGATCAGGGACTTGCGATGGTAGTGAAAGACGGGGCCAAACTCGTCATCAACACCAACGCTGATGTCGCAAAGGAAGTGCTGGACTACCTGAAGAGCGAACACAGTTACGGGAATAAAGACAGTCGTATGGGCAAGGCGTTGGAAAAACGCTTCGGTGGCACGCCCTATGGCTGGGAACGTGACATGCTGCGACTGATTCTGGCCACGCTGTTTCGAGCAGGCGAAATCGAAGTCACCCATCAAGGCAATCGGTTCCACAATTACCAAGACCCGGCGTCTCGCACGCCCTTCACCAATAACCCTGCTTTTCGGTCGTCGTTGTTTTCCCCACGGCAATCGGTCGGACTCAAGACACTCACCCAAGCGGTGCAGCAACTTGAAGACCTGATTGGTGAGGAAGTAGATGTTGAAGAAGGTGCCATCGCCACAGCATTCAAAAAGGTGGCTGCGGACGAACTGGAGAAGCTCTACCCGTTGAAGGCCACGGCTGAAGCCCACCGGCTCCCGGTTCTTTCGATGTTGTCCGAGTACCAGCAAACGCTGACCGGCATCCAATCGTCTGCCTCGGATGATTGCGTTCGTATTCTGACCGAAAACGGAGCAGACTTCGGAGCCACCAGAGACAAGGTTCGCAAGCTGCGGGAATCACTGAACACTGAAGCCATTGCGGTCTTGCGGCAGGCTCGCCAAGCAACCGAACAAGTGTGGCAACGCCTCGCCGCCCACAATCCTTCGCCAGAACTCACGACCACGGTTGAGGAACTGAAATCCCACTTGGAATCCGAACACTTCATCGACTCGTGGGACACCATTGCCAGTCACACAAAGACAGTGTTAGGTGCCTACAAGTCAGCCTACTGCGATCTCTTTGATCGCCGTGAGAAGTCCTACGCATCTGCGATTGATGAAATCCAGAATCGAACAGAATGGGCACCGCTGAAGGCGAACAACCCCGGTATGGCGGCGTCATTGCTCTCTCCACTTCAAGGGCGGGTCGGCACGACGGAAGACAAAGAAGCCGTGGAGGAAGGGAAGTCGCTCGGCAAGTCCAGCCTGACGGAAATGGAGTCCGACCTCGCCGCCGTCGCTGGGTTGAAGTCGTCGGTGTTGGTCAAGCTACAAGAGCTTTCGATTGGCGGCGACAAGAAAGCCCCGATCCGCAAGGTTCGTGTTTCAGAGTTTTTTAATCGACCGATTGAGACGCAGGCGGAACTCGATAAAGCCCTCGACCTCATTCGGGATTCACTTCAGAAGTGCATCGACGAAGGTGCCATCATTATTTTGGAGTAGATTTGCGGATGGCGAATAGACATGACTGAGAAAACACAACCACAAAACGTCTGGGTGCCTTGTGCGGAGTGCGGCGGTTCAGATCGCAAGCATGAAGTTCTTCACGAGCATGAGGAGTCCATTTCGGACGAGTATCGATACTATGGCGAATATCACCATCAGCTTCTTCAATGTATGGGATGCAGCGCTGTTCGATATCGCCGATTCATCATGGACGACAATCACCGTGACGAGATTACAGGGCTGGCCGCACCACATCGTGAAGAGCTTTTCCCTGCATCGACAATTGGACAAAGAGCCAATTCGCTTTCCGATTCAGGTGCAGCGTTGATTCCTTCTGATGTCTTGAAAATGTACGAAGAAACCGTCGCTGCGCTGAACGCCAATGCGCTCACGCTGGCGGGTGGTGGCCTTAGAGCCACAGTAGAAGCCATTTGTCTGAATCAGGGAATCACCAATGGGTCTCTGGAGAAGAAGATTAATGCCTTAGTTGACAAACAATTGCTGACAAATGCCCAAGGAGACCTTCTCCATGAAGAACGATACATTGGCAATGCTGCTCTGCACGAGATGGCTACGCCGACTGCGGACGACATTGAAGACGGGCTGCAAATAGTTGAGGGCCTCGTCAGCACAATCTACATACTTCCTGAGAAGGCCAAGCGTCTGAAAAAAGGTCGGGAAAAGGCAGCTCGCAAGAAGAAATCAAAGCCAACGTCTAGTGCGAAGACATCGAAGGGAATTAACTGAGTCGTGGACCAAGATATTCGCAACAAGCTACGCAACGTCGTGACGCAGTGCCGCAAGCTGCTCGAAGACTCTATTTCTCAGGAGCTTGAGGGGAAGTATGGCATCTTCGCCAAGAAGGATCAAGTCACAGCCGATCCGAACGCCAAGATGAATCACTTGAGCGAAGAGGAACAGGCGGCACGTAAGGATATTCTCGACCATTTTGGCCACATTAACGCCCGTGGATTTAAGCCGAAAGAATCACTCGATCAGTTGATTCGGGAAATCGCCTTTACGCATCTCAACCGGCTCTGTGCCTACAAGATGATGGAGGCCCGTGAAGTCTACGTCGGAGGACAGAAGTTCCGTGAAGCGGTCAGCCGGGGCGTGAACTCCAATGGCGTGAAGTTCTATCTGGCGGAACACCCGGAGGAAGAACGGCTCTTCAACACCGGCCATCAGGATGTCGCCTATCGGCATTTCTTGGACTGGCTCGGCGCGGCGCTCTCCGACGAGATCGGCGTGCTGTTCAATCCGAACGATCCGGCCAACCGCCTCTACCCTCGTCAGAAGACGCTCGATGAAGTCCTCGACCTGCTCAATGGCGGCGGCATCAAGGCGGAAGAAACCGAGTTACGGGAACAGTGGCCGGAGATTTGGTCGCAGGACGAGACAATCGGCTGGGTCTACCAGTATTTCACGCCCAAGGAACTGCGAGATCAGGCTCGCAAGGAAAGTTCCGCTCCACGAAATTCCTACGAATTGGCGTTCCGCAATCAGTTTTTCACGCCCCGCTATGTGGTCGAGTTCCTCACCGACAACACTTTGGGGCGCATTTGGTACGAGATGCGGAAGGGGGAAACCACGCTCAAGAGCCAGTGCCGGTACATGGTTCGTCGGCCCACCGAGATTTTTCTCAACGAAGGCGAACAACCACCCAAGAACGCCGCTGAAGGCAAGCACGATCTCTCGCAGGAAGAATTGCTAAAGCTCCCAGTCCACATTCCTCACCGCCCGAAGAAAGACCCACGGGAACTCAAAATTCTCGACCCCGCCTGCGGCAGCGGTCACTTCCTTTTGTATTGCTTCGACTTGTTACTCACGATCTACGAGGAAGCCTACGCCGACCCGGACCTCGGTCCAGCGCTGAAGAAAGACTACCCGACGCTGGATGCTCTAAAGCGGGATGTCCCCCGGCTGATCCTTGCGCACAATCTGCACGGCGTCGACATTGACTTGCGGGCCAGTCAGATTGCGGCTCTCGCCCTGTGGTTGCGTTGCCAGCGGGCCTATCAGGAAATGGGACTCAAGAAGGATCGGCCACAGATTACCCGCTCGAACTTCGTCTGCGCCGAGCCTATGCCAGGCGAAGAGCAAATGCTCAAGGAGTTCGTCGGCCAACTTGAGCCAAAAGTCCTCGGCCAAGTGGTTGAGGTCGTCTTCGACAAGATGAAGTTTGCGGGCGAGGCCGGTTCTCTACTAAAGATCGAAGAAGAGATTCGAGACGCCGTGGCTGCTGCGAAGAAGCAGTACGTCCGTGATACGACGAAAGCTACAGATCGCAAGGGGAGAACTCTGCTGTTCACAGAGGCAGAAATGGAACGGCTCGATGGGAAGCCTTTGCAGCTGTCACTCTTCGACCTTTCCGACATTACCGACAACCAGTTCTTCGAGCAGGCCGAAGCACGGGTGATAGAAGCTCTGCGCTCATATGCGGAGAAAGCTCATAACGATCAGCGGCTGCAAAGGCGTCTCTTCTCCGATGACGCCGTTCGTGGTTTCGCTTTCGTGGATTTGTGCCAGAAACGATACGACATCGTGCTAATGAATCCGCCATTTGGGAGAATTACACCTGCACTCGAAGAATGGTGCAAGGAGGAATATGTCAACGCTTATGTGGATATCTACGCCTGTTTCGTGACGAGAGGTGTTTCGCTATCGAATACCAACGGTCGCTTTGGTGCGATTACCGCTCGCTCGTTTTTTAACGCCGTCACCTTGGAACGCTTTAGAGACGACATCATTCCCCGCTTGTCCATTCTAATGGAACTTGGTGGAGGTGTGCTTGATTCTGCTTTCGTCGATACTGCATTGACAATTCTCGATTCGCCATCAACTGAAGCCGAATGCGTCTGTGCCGATTTATCCGAATCAATAGACAAGCAGTCTGATTTGCAAGGGATTTGTTTGGACAAGAGCAGTGTCTTGCGTACAGTCTGCCGCCTCGAATTCAAATCAATGCCAAACTCGCAACTCCTGTTTTCACTAGCAGGAAAGAAGTTGACTTCCGATTGCCCCCTCGACCCGACCGTGTGCGGCGTCCGAGCGGGATTAAATACTTTTGATGACTTTAGATTTCTACGTTTATGGTGGGAAGTTGACCCTGAACTAATCGGCCAGTCTTCCATATGGACCAATCACTGGAAAGGCGGTGATTACGAGACCTAGTACGCCGAACTTGCGATTGTCTGCAAATGGAATCGGGACGGTAGAGAGATGCGTGAATTGAACCATCAACTACACGGAATGGAAGCTCAAGCGAAACAAAGTTCTCGTTACTACTTTAAAGCCGGTGTTGCATACACCTATCGAAGTTCAAGAGGGTTCAGTGTACGAGTTTTCCCCGAAGGTTGCACTTTTGCCGTTAACGGGCCTGTTATCCAACCAATCAGTGTTGACGTAGATAAGTACTATCTGATTGGATGGATTAATTCTGAGACAATGAGAGCGATTGTGCATGCTCAAGCCAATGCCAATTTGTTCACACCGGGAATCATCAAGAGTCTACCCTGGATTGAGCCGTCGCCGGAAACAAGAGCTGAAGTGTCACGGCTTGCACGCACAATCATCGACCTAAAACTTCGGGCGTATTCTCGATTTGAGACTAGCAGATTCTTCGATGTCACGGCGCTTGGTTGCTGTGGCGTCGAGCTTCGTGAAGCAGTTAATAGAATCACGCAAGATAATACAATAATCGAGGGCGAAATTGCAAAATCGGCCTCGCAGATATGTGAACAGGTTCAAGGTTTGTATGCAGATTCAATCGAGATTGACTGGTCGAAGCACGGCATTCTGCCTGAAGATCATTCGCTTAATTCAGAAGTTCATATAGCGGAACGTGATTATGCGACATTAGTGGTGTCGTTTCTTTTTGGATGCGTATTCGGTAGATGGGATGTTCGTTGCTGCACTAACGGAAGTTCTTCCTCTGTACGTCCGGATGCTTTTTTGCCAGTTCCTTCGTATTCGCCGTGCATGTTGCAAAGTATTAAATGTGCATCAAACGGTGAGATTTTGTCCCCATATCCGCTAGCGATTGATGCAGATGGTGTACTCGTTGATGAGCAAGATCATCCTGACGATATTTTGAAACACCTTCGATCTGTGATCGAAGATATTTGGGGTGAGCGTTGCGACATTTTCGAGAGTCAGGCATGTGAGTTGCTGGGAGTGAAGTCGTTGCGTGATTACTTCCGAAGGCCAGCCAAAGGCGGCTTCTGGGACGATCACATCTCCCGCTACTCGAAAAGTCGCCGCAAGGCTCCGATCTACTGGCTGCTTCAATCCTCGAAGAAGAACTATGCGATCTGGCTCTACTACCACCGGCTTGATAAAGACT
>JAUMAI010000787.1:0-6689 GCA_032116775.1 Pirellula sp.
ACCATCTCCAATGAAGTTGACACATAAAGCGATAGAAACAATTAGTGCACCAGGCCACCAGAAAAGCCAAGGGCTAATTCCAAAGCTTCCTTGATATTGACTGATGAGTAATCCAAGAGAAACATCTGGAGCTCTTACTCCAAAGCCAAGATAACTCAGCGCTGTTTCTGCAAGGATGGCACCAGACATCAAAAGCGTTCCAACCACAACAATGATTCCAACTGCATTTGGGAGAATGTGCTTAAAAATAATTCGCCGATCTGATGCACCGGCAACGCGCGCGGCATCCACAAACTCCCTCTCGCGAAGAGTTAAAAACTCGGTTCTTACAAACCGCGCGAGGCCCATCCAAGAAAAGAAACCCAACATTAGCGCCAGCGGAACAATGCCTAAATTACCAAATCTAAATCCAATGACTGATCCAATAACAATGGTTGGTGTAACTAAGAACATATCGGTCAGGCGCATCAATACCGAATCGACAATTCCACCAAAGAAACCCGCGATGGCGCCGACGACTGTGCCGATAACGATTCCAAGAAAACTTACGATGACCATCACCATCAGCGACTGCTGCGCACCGCGTGTAACTAGCGCAAAGTAATCTGTACCAATTGCATCTGTTCCGAATGGATGATTTCCAAACTGAACACCATCACCGTCTAGAAACGCTGGCGCGAGGTCCAGCGTTGGACAACCTGTGACGCCACCGTTACACATATTTGCTAGTGCGCCCTCGGGGTCAATATCTGTAATTGCGTATGGCCACCATCCCGGTAATCTAAATGAAAAACTACCAAAACCTAAGCGGATACCGGTCGCAGTGAAAACAATGAGAATTATGGAAATCAAAGTAAAGAGAGAAGCCATAGCCGCTTTATGTTTGATAAATCGTTTTAATACTATCTGCCGTTGGCTAAGTCCCTCGGTTTCACGATTGACAATCAGACGTTCCTCGTCCGCAGAGGATGAATTCAGATCAAGATTCTTATTCATTACTTCAACCTATTTCCTAATTCTAATTCTAGGATCGACCACACCGTAGAGAAGATCCGCCACAAAGTTGGCTATAACGGTTAATGAAGCAGTCAACACAAAGACACCCATAAATAGATTCATGTCATATCCCCGAAGAGCATCGTTAAACAATTGACCCATGCCCTTCCAGGCAAAGACACCTTCAGTAATGATTGCTCCGCCCAAGAGTCCCGCAAAGTCATTTACCAAAATTGTCGTTAGAGGTAACATCGCATTTCTCATTCCGTGACGAACGATCACAGTACGTTCACTTAAACCTTTAGCCCTCGCCGTGCGGATGTAATCCATGTTCAAGACCTCAAGCAAGCTGCCACGTGAAAATCTCACATATCCGGCAAATGAGATTAGCGTTAGCGCAAGAGTTGGTAGCACCAAGTGAACTACGGTATCCAATCCATTAATCCAGAAATTTCCGAGTTGTTCTGGAGTAAGAAGATCATTTGCTTGCCCTAAGGTTGGAATTGGACGCCCTCCGACAGCATCAGAATTCATATACTCAGAAAATTCACTCATAAATCTATCCACAATAATTGGTACTGTAGAAATTAACGCGGTGAAAATTCCGACCCGAATATAAACGCGGCGATCTATCGAACTAACGAGGTATCCAATGGCTACGCCTGCGGAGATCGTAATCGCGAATACTGCGAGTACATTTAAGATCGAGGCAGTCTCCGTCATCAGCGATTGAAGTGGGTAGTACAAGATGGCTACAGCTATTGCGGTTGCAAATCCAGCGATTCGTCCCTTCTTGCTATCCAGCCCGGAGATGAGTTGAATTGCAATCGCCGCGCCGCAGAGAGCAAGAAGTGTGACACCAAATATTCCAAGGGCAGGGTTGATGAACCAATTTGTCGCACTCATAAAGCTGAGCAGGCTGCCAGCTACGACGGCGCCGCCGGCAAGAACCGATAGAAATTGTTTCCTTGTACCCCCTGCAAAACCGGCCATGATGAAACCCAAAATCAACGAGGTGGTGACGATCGTAAGGGGCGGAATTTTCGGGTCTACTAAGAAATCGTTAAATTGGATCGCCATGAATTCTTTTAGTAATACAGCAACCCAAAAAATAGGAAGCGAGAATAGGAGGAAAGAAGCAAAGGTCATCACGTAGTCAAAACGGCTGTACTGTCGAATAGCGGTAATCATTCCAACAGAGATTCCGAAGATGATCGCTAGGAAAGTTGCAGTGATAACAAGCTTGATGGTTACTGGGATCGCCTGGGCGAGCACCTCAGTTACGGGGATATTGCCGCGCGTTAGACCCATATCAAAGTCGCCCCATAAACCCGCCACAATTCCACGAAGCCACGAGAAGTAACGAATCGGCGGAGGGACATCTAACTGAAGATCTCTGATCATCTTCGTCTTAAGGAAATCTTTATTGATTTCAGTACTTTCCCCGAAAACCGAAAGTGGGTTTGAAGAAAACGCTTGCAGGTTATAGGCCAGAAAACTGGCGCCAAAAACGATAACAAACATCATCCCTAAACGACGAGCCACATACTGTAACAAAGTATCACCCTGACTGCGGTTAATCCGCTGACGATTATCGTTTCAAAAAAATCGAGAATTACAGAAAAGTTTAGCACCGAAAAAACCGAGGTGCCGTTGGCGGCACCTCGGTTTTTTCGCTAACTAGATGTAGTTATCGGTTAGTAAGACCACTCAAAGTAGTTCCAAGTGATGTTATTTCCGATCGGTGCTGGCTTTATATTCTTGATTTCCTTATTCCAGGCCGAAATGTTCGGATTGGTATACAAAGGCAGCGTCCAGTAATTTCTGTTGATAATTTTGTCCGCAACTAATCGTCTGGCTGAAAGTTGCTTTGGAGTAAGGACGTCGCTCTGTATGCTCGTCAAGATTTTATCAAGGGCTGGATCGCTCCATCCATTGTTGTTATTTCCGCCATCGGTTTTGAAGACGGATACTCCGTTTGCTTGGCTAATTGAACCAAGACTAAGTCCGTACATCGCAACATCAAATTCAGCGAGTTCAATGTCGTCGAAGAAGGTTAGATCTCTTGGGACATCTGTAACATCGAATCCCGCCTTCCGAGTCTCGGCAATGATCAACTTCGCCATGTTGTTACGAGTTGAGTTGTTGTAGTGAACGAACTTCAACTTAACCTGTGGATTTGTTGCAGAAGCTTTTGGATAGTACTTCTTTACAATCGCTAAAGCTTGTGCGGTGCGCTCAGCCTGTGTTCCAGTACTAAACAGCTTTACGCCAGATGCAGCGGTGAGTGCTTTGTATGCAGGAGATCCTTGGAATTCAAACTCTGTATCCAAAGGTGCTGCAGTTGATTGGATCGGCTTGATTAAGACATCTACCATCTGCTCACGCGGAGTAGCTAGCAAGAATGCCTTTCGGAGATCCCTGGCTCTCGTACTGTTTCCTGCAAATGGACCAGTGTATTTATCTGTCTTTCCTTGCATAGCATCAGTGCGAAGACGAATATGTGAATATCCTCCTCCAGCTTTGATGAGAGTTGTTACGTTTGGAAGACCTTCGAGAACAACCTTGTCAGCTGCAGTTGCAGTGGTGTTGTAATAAACATCGATATCGCCATTGCGCAGCGCTTGAACAGATGCTGTGTTGTCGGTGATGATCTTGATTACCACTGTTTTGATTGGGTTTGTCTTTGCCATCTCTGGACCTGATGAGTACTTATCGTTACGTACGAGAACCATTGAATCACCTAGGGTGAACTTTGAAACGATGAAGCCACCATTAGAGATAAGAAGTAGATCATTAGTACTGTTATCAACTTTGGTGATGTTATATCCATCAGTCCAAACCTTGCCCATCGCCTTTAGCTGAGCAGTGTTCTTTGAAGTAAATGCATCGAGGAATTTATCCTTGGCTGCTGCATTAACAGAAGCAGACTGCAACCCCTTCTTACCATCAGCCAGAAGAGATAACGCATGAACTGGACTTGGTCCAGGTGCAAGCAACTCCCAATCTGGTAGAGGCTTGTCGAATCTAACCGTCAATTTCATGTTGTTCGCACTAAGAGTTGGCAGACCAACAACGTGCTTCCCGTATGTTGAACCGTAACCTACGCTATCGAA
The DNA here is from genome assembly GCA_032116775.1 of Pirellula sp. Classification (GTDB taxonomy): domain Bacteria; phylum Planctomycetota; class Planctomycetia; order Pirellulales; family Pirellulaceae; genus JAFLCP01. Next base: position 4,113 of record JAUMAI010000787.1, read on the forward strand.
TGATGGAGTGACGTCTCCGGTTGGATCTCCGAGACCCGCAGTCTTAGAGTATTCCTCTGATGCAACGATATGCGAGAGAAGTAAGTCAACTGCATCGATTGGTGTGCCGTCAGACCATTCCTGACCCTTTGCAACTGTGTACTCGATCCGGAAGTCTGCAGCTGTCTTCTTTACAATCTTCATCGTTCCAAATTTGGTATTCATGACCAAACTTGGTTTGTCGTCGTAGTACAAGAAGCCCATGCTCGTTAGCGAACCAGGCAATGCGTTGTAAGCCGTATTTCCTGAGACCGTGCTGGAGTTCAAAGATGTGATGTCTGCACCTGAAAGCAGAGTCACTGTCGTGCTAGTTGCAGCCTGCGCTGGGGCGAGCGCGCCTACAGAAAAAGCACCGGCAAGCAGCGAAGTTGCTGCCGCTGTTGCCAGGGCACGTAATGCCAAGTTTCTTTTCATGCTTATATTTCTCCTTATAGTTTGGACCGCGAGGGCTGCATCATTAATAGCGAGTGAATAAAGCATTAAACACTCGTGAATTAGCAATGTGTGTCGGGCCTTTTCCTGGAAATAGTAAAGCAATTCCACTCCTTTTACCACCACGAAGTATTCAGATATCCGTTGCTTAAAGCGCCGTGCCTGTTCCCGAAAACCTTTCCAGAGGGAATTTGGGCCGGAGCCCTTGAAAATGGGTGAGGGTGATTTTTGTTGAGTAAGGGGGTAACAGTGAATCTGGATTTGCGCCCCGTCAAAGTTGTTGGTCGTGGAGATATATCGGAACGATATATAGTTGCTATATCGTTCCGATATAGCGAGGAGGTGGATCTAAATGGTCAAGAAAACCCGATCAAACTGGTTGGAGTTTGCCCTCCTGGGCTTGCTTGCCGAGGCTCCACTTCACGGATACGAACTACGAAAACGTTTATTGGCGATTTTCGGGCCGTTTCGGGCCCTCTCCTTTTCAGTTCTATATCCGCAGCTCAAAAAAATGGTGATCGCCGAAACGATAGAAGCAAAGACTATTGGAGTGACCTCGAGAAGGACGCGAATTGTTTACACGATCACGAAAAAGGGTCTCGAACGATTTGCAAAACTAAATGAGTCTGTCAGTGCGGATGCTTGGCAGGATGATGATTTTGGTGTCCGCTTTATCTTCTTCACCCCAACGACGACCATGAACAGAGTTCGAATTTTACAGACGCGGCTTCTTCGACTACAGAGTAAGGCCGAAGTATTGCGAGTCGACCTTGAAAGACAATCACATGGCTTGGACAAGTATCTCGAAGAGTGGCGCCGCTTCTCTCTCGAGTCGCTGGAGCGAGAGATCGCCTGGCTACAAAAAATGATAAAGAAAGAGGAGAAGAATAGATGAAGATCAAGACCAGCCCGGGGGATATCCGCGTTGCAATCGTGGGCGTAGGCAATTGTTCAAATTCGCTCATCCAAGGTGTCTTCTATTATAAAGACGCCGCGGTCGACCACGAGATCCCAGGTCTGATGCATGCTGTCGTCGGAAATTATCACATCAATAATATAAAGTTTGTCGCCGCTTTTGATATCGATGCTAAGAAAGTTGGCGAAGATTTAGCAGATGCGATCTGGGCCAGTGAAAATAACACGATCAAGTTTGCAAATGTTCCCGAAACAGGTGTAATCGTGCAGCGCGGTGTAACTCTTGATGGCCTTGGAAAGTATTACCGAGAGACAATAACCGAGTCATCCGAGACCGCCGTCGATGTCGTCCAAGCCTTGAAGGATGAAAAGGTCGATGTTCTTATTTGTTATCTACCAGTTGGCTCTGAGGAAGCTGCGAAATTCTACGCTCAATGTGCGATAGATGCGGGCTGCGCCTTTGTAAATGCCTTGCCAGTGTTTATCGCATCCGATCCAATCTGGGCGAAGAAATTCGAGGATGCTGGCTTACCTATAGTCGGCGATGATATTAAGAGCCAGGTTGGGGCGACGATCACGCATCGCATTATGGCAAAGCTCTTTCAAGATCGCGGAGTTCATTTGGATCGCACATACCAGCTCAATGTTGGCGGCAATATGGATTTTAAAAACATGCTCGAAAGAGATCGCCTTGAATCTAAGAAAATATCGAAGACAAATGCTGTGACCTCTCAGCTCGAACATGACTTGGGTGAGAAGAATGTTCATATAGGACCTTCGGATTACATTCCTTGGCTCGATGATCGCAAGTGGGCATATGTGCGCCTTGAAGGACGCGCCTTCGGTGATGTGCCGTTAAGTTTGGAATACAAATTAGAGGTATGGGACTCACCAAATTCTGCAGGTGTGATTATCGATGCGCTTCGCTGTGCCAAGATCGGCCTAGATCGCAAAATCGGGGGAGCGCTATTGTCACCGTCTTCTTACTTCATGAAGACTCCACCGGTTCAATACACAGATGATCAGGCTCAACGAAATGTAGAGGATTTCATTTCCGGGTTGGTCGCTCGATAAATCACCTGGAAAGGCATTGCGTTACGTGGACGATATCTATTCGCCACTCCACTGCGTTACGTGGACGATATCTATTCGCCACTCCACTGCGTTACGTGGACGATACTGGGATCGAAC
>JAUMAI010000788.1:0-14123 GCA_032116775.1 Pirellula sp.
CACCAGTTTGCAGTGACCCGATAGAACTACTCTTGCGCTACTGCGTACCATTTTCTTTTTCGAAGTTCCTGCCCCGAGAATTGATTAGAGAATCGCGCAGAACTGTTACTGTTCGCATAGAATACAAACTCCGTCAATCCAAAAGAGTTTATTTGAATCCGAGGAACTCATCATGCTTCTTCGTTCTCGTCGACGCTTCCTACAATCAGCTATGGCCCTATCTAGCACTGCTGTCTTAGCTCGTGGCACATCATCCTATGCCTACAACGCTGAACCAAACTGGATCGATGCCCACGTTCACGTTTGGACCCCAGATATTGCGAAATATCCTCTCGCCAAAGGCTTCTCTAAAAACGATATGCAGCCGGCGAGCTTTACGCCAGAAGAACTTTTCGTTCACTGCAAACCTTGCGGTGTCAATCGAATCGTGCTCATACAGATGAGTTACTACCAATACGATAATTCGTATATGCTCGATATGATCCGAAAGCATCCAGGAGTCTTTTCTGGTGTAGGCATAGTCGACTACGAAGCGGCAGATGTTATCGACAAAATGAAGCAATTGAAGTCGGGTGGAGTTAAGGGATTTCGGATTTATCCTGCTGCAGGTGAAGCAACTCGCTGGGTAGAGCATCCTGGTATGGCTAAACTGTGGAAAACGGCAACTCAGGAGAATCTCGCCGTATGCCCACTTATCAACCCAACTGACCTACCTTATATCGGTAAGCTTTGTTCGAAATATGGCGACACCAAAGTTGTTATCGATCACTTCGCTAGAATTGGTATTAGTGGTCAAATCGACGCAGCTCAGTTAGACCAACTCTGTGCGTTAGCGAAATTTCCAAACGTCTACGTGAAGACATCCGCTTTCTATGCGTTAGGGAAAAAGATGGCTCCCTACACTGATTTACTGCCGATGATTCAAAAAGTTGTAGATGCCTTTACCCCAAGCCGTCTGATGTGGGCAAGCGATTGCCCATTTCAAGTGGAAGGTGGGCATACCTATGCGGCATCGTTCGAACTGATTCGCGATCGCGCAGACTTTTTATCTAATAGCGATAAACAATCCATACTGCAAAAGACCGCTGAGAAAGTCTTTTTCTAGGCCAGATGTTATTAACTAAACATCGATCCAACTTCGAAAGGAAGTTTCATCAGCGTTACGCCCACTCAACACAATCACGATATCACCCGACAACTCTGTAGCACCGCTGTTTTCATGGTGGAAGGTGATATCGTGCATTGCGGCCGCCAATGCAATCGCTCCCGATGGTTCGGTCTTTAGCCCATGATGATCGTAAATCCATTTCATCGCCCTACGTGTCTCAAGATCGTTCATCGTCAAGCTGCGACGAACAAGGCTCCGCAAAATGGGCCAATTATGCTCACCCACGTCATAAGACAATAATCCGTCACAGATACTGGTTGGTTTGGCTAGTCGCTCTCTTTTGTCTAACTTCAACGATCTAGCAAAATCGTCTGCGCCTTCAGGCTCAACTCCAATAATTTCCGCCTCCGGGAATGCATGATGAATAGCTAATGCATGCCCAGCCATCAATCCGCCACCACTAACTTGACAGTAAAATCGAGCAACGCTGCGTCCCATTCGCTTGAGATCATCCGCAATCTCCAGCCCCCCTACACCATTGCCTGCGATCACCCATCGGTCATCATACGGTGACGCTTGAATCGCCTGCTCTGTAGCTGCTATTTCAGCAGTTAATGCATCCCGTTGACCAGTAAGATGATCCGAGGCAATATCATAGGTACGAATTTCCGCGCCAAACGATGCCGTCAGATTAAACTTGATTTTTGGTGCAGTATCTGGCATCACAATAATGACACGCTTTTTATAACGCATACCCGCATAAGAAATTCCAGATGCGAAATTGCCAGATGAATGCGCGGTAACCGCATGAGAACCTATGCGGGCGAGATTATTGGCCATCCAATTCAAAGCGCCATAAACTTTAAATGAACCCACCGGAGTCCAGCCGTAATCCTTGATCCACACCCGTTTTTCCTCAGGTAGCTTAAGAGCTCTTTCGAGTGCATACGAACGAACCAGTGGAATTGGATCTAAATGCTGGCGGATGATTGTCGAGGCATTTTGAACATCTTGAATAGTTGCGGTCTGTAGTGACATAACAATACCACATCATTAAAAGAGTGATCGACCACTAAAACAATCGTTCTGCAAATGAACCACAACACGACAAGAACTCACTAACTTGCGGACATGGCCTGACTCACGATCGCGGCGCTGCGATAATAAATTTCAGCACCCTTTTCGAGTTCCTCGATGTCAATATATTCGTCTTTCGTATGTGCCTGCGCAATTGATCCAGGCCCGAAGACAATGGCCGGTACATTAGCCTCACATATCGTTGAAGCATTCGTGCCATACGGAACACCTACCAGTTTTCTCGCGCCACAACGTCGCGAGGCACCATGAGCTTCCAAGTCACAATCCCATTGGCTCATCGCTTTTAATACGCTGGAAGCTAACCATTGATTGTTGCTATCAGATAAAGCTGTGCATTGGATCCAGGGTGATTCAAATTCAATCTCAAAATCGAGCCGAGTATGAAGATAATTCTGCAAATCGCGAATCGCTTCAGCAGGGTCTTCGCCGGGTATTAAGCGACGATCAATTTCGATGGTACACTTATCAGGAACAACATTGACACTAATACCACCCTCAATCCTTCCCACACTCAGTGTTGCACCTCCACACAACGGATGAGGTGAAATGGTTTCTGTCAATCGATCCGCATACTCCTCTAAGTGGCTTACGACCTTCGCCATTCGATAGATCGCATTAACCCCCAGCTTCGGATTGCTGCTGTGACAGGCTCGACCAGAAACATGTATCTTGAATCGCGTCACTCCGCGGTGTGCCACAACGATATCGAGATCGGTTGGCTCGGCCACGACTGCCCCCACTGGCGGCTTCTGTAGAAAGCGACTTTTATGCTTCACTTCACTCCAGTAGGTTACAAGATCAGCAACCCCTAGGGCTGTTGATTCCTCGTCACAAGAACAACACATCACGATGTTGGGAAACCCTGGCGGTCTTTCAATACAGATGCGCCGAAACGCATACAACATCGCCGCTAGTCCACCCTTTACATCACAAGCACCGCGCCCGTAAACCCGTCCCTGGCTGATGACTGGCTTGAATGGCTCAATCGTCATCCCGTCTACCGGTACAGTATCCTGGTGGGCATCCCAAAGCAGAGTCGGCAGTTCAGCACCGGCGTGATATCGCGCCAAGATATTATCTCTTCCAGGCGCGACCTCAATACGTTCGCATTCGGCACCGAAGGATTCAAAAAAGCCAACTAACCAATCACTTACCTTACCTTCAAAGTAAATCTCTCCGCTGAGATTCCTTCCCATTGGATTAACGCTTGGAATGGCAATAAGTTGACAAAGTAGCTCAGTAACACTCTCCATAGCGGTCTTGCTACTCTCTTTCTACTTTTCAAAAGTCAACGAATCGAGATTCATCAAACCACTCGCATTCTGCGCGTTCACAAATACAACAAACAAGTCAGCGCGAGAGGTTCCGGCTGGAATGTCGACACTCTTTTCATAGAACTGCTCCCATTGCCCGTTCACCTCAACGGGAACAGAAGCGATCAATTTACCGTCAGCCGCGCCTGATCGCAGTTCGATACTTCCTCCTGCGCCAGCTGATGCAATCTTCAGCTTGACTTTACTTGCCTCATCGAGAGGCATGTCTTTGAATACCAGATAATGTCCATGATTGATCGCCCCAATGAAGCGTCCGCCGCTGGCGTTACCCGAATTGAGAGCCTGAGAACCATGAATGGAATCGGCGTGCTCAGCCTCCAGTACACGAGGACGAAGAATCGTTTTTATCGATTCGCTTTGAGCAGGAACCCCTTCGGCACCTAGATCGATATAACTGGCTTCAAGCTGCATGTAGCCCGTCTTATTAGGAGCATCTCCCATATCGACTTGGCCGGCGAATCCTTTAAAGGAGCGAACGGCTTGATTGGGTTGCACAGCAAACACCCACTCGACCATTTGCTTGATTTCATCTGGCGAATTGTGTTCGTGAGGGAGCATTGCAACTTTACCCCAAACACCTGTCGAACCTTTCATCACCCTTTGTACCGAAGCTTCCAGAGCACCGGCTTGATCGCGATACTTTGCCGCGATATCCAGAAAACGTGGCCCTACTCGCGGTTGATCCACTGAATGGCAATTAAAACAATCGCTCTTCTTCATCAATTGCAAACCCGGCGGTCCACTATCAGCTTCAGAACTAGCTTGTCCGGGAGGCGAATCGAGCAACATAGCATTGACATTCACACGTTGTGGAGCATCAGAGTCAATACTCTCACTTTGCTCCCGCTCGGCTTCGTCAAAGTCAGAAGTTCCATCTTCGAAGTCTTTAACATAAATCTTGAAACTGAATGGTTTGCCAGCTTCATAGAAAGAGCCAGGCTTCGGATCCAAAATAGCAATCTGCGGCCGAGAATTACCTACCATCACAGGCACAGTCGCCACACTGCGGGCACCACTCGGATCAGCAACCACTAATTCGACATTGAAGGTACCGTTTTTATCAAATGACACTTGAGGATTCGCTTCTTCGCTCAGTAGCACTCGCTTGGCGTCAGGAATACCTGCTTCGATTGCAAACCACTGGTACTTGAGCTGATCAGCATCTTTGTCGGTGGAACCAGCAGAGGAGAGATTCACTTTCAACGGAGCGCGACCAATATTGTTTTCGGCTGTTGCCCTAGCAACTGGACTTCGGTTTCCGCGAATGTAATCGATACGAATCAGACGAGCATCGGCATTCACTCCCCAAGTCTCACCATACTCAATCACATACAACGACCCATCTGGACCGAAATCCATATCGATTGGACGAGTGAACTTTTGGTTGGGCAGGAATTTCTCCATGTTGACGATGTTAGAATCTTCATCAAGGTGAACCGCGATAATCCAGTTCCTCGACCACTCAAAGATGAATAATGTTCGATCGAAGTGTTGTGGGAATCGGGTGTTCGATGGATTTTTTCCATCATAGTAATACACCGGACCAGCGCACGCTGTTCGACCACCTGATTCAACGACAGGAAACTTGTCACTGCCACCGGCCGGATAATAAATGAAAGCGGGCTGTGCGGGAGGCAACACCTTTGCTCCGGTGTTGTTCGCCGAGTCGTTAACAGGTTTAGCTGCATCGAATTTCTCGCCGATTTCTCCGGTCGCGAAATTCACCTTTGGATAGGCTTGATTATCTGCGATGAATAACGGCCAACCGAAAAATCCAGCTTTTCTTGCCTGATTGACTTCATCGTAACCCCGTGGTCCTCTCGCTCCATCTCCACCTGCATCAGGACCGACATCGCCCCAGTACAAGTGACCATTCTTTTGATCTACGCTGATGCGCCATGGATTACGGCATCCCATGACATAGATTTCCGGCAAGCCGACAGAACCATCCTTAGGAAAAAGATTACCATCAGGAATCTCATACGTACCATCAGGCAATGGCTTGATCCGCAGCACTTTACCGTTGTAGTTCATGGTATTGGCGGAGGTTCGTCGCGCATCAAACGCCGACTTATCAGCCCTTTCGTCGATTGGCGCGAAGCCCTGTGAATCACCAAATGGATTCGTGTTATCGCCGGTACCGATAAATAACTCACCTCTTGGCCCAAACTCCAATGAACCAGCGTGATGACAACACTCTTTCCTCTGCTCTTCGTACTTTAATAGAAGCTTTTCGCTACTCAGATCTAGCTTGCCATCGACAAGAGTAAAGCGGCTAACGTGCTGTCCGGTGTAGTTCGGCGGCGAGTACTGCAGATAAATCCAGTTCGTTTGCTCGAAGTTTGGATCAAGAGCCAAGCCGATCAGGCCATTTTCCTGCTCGATAGTAACTGGCAATTCACCGATCAAACTCACCTGTTTTGTGTTTGGATCCAAAACCTTCAACTGACCCGTCAGTTCGATGTAGAAGATTCGTCCATCTTTGGCGACTTCGACCTCCATGGGCCGCAACATGCCTGTCACGAGTGGAGTCGTCTCGAATCGAGCTATATTGTACGATTCGTCCGCTAAACCGAACTCAGACATCGCACAGCAACTGATACCTAGAAACCATAATCGCAAATAGTTATCAAGCTTTAGGAACATAATCGGTACCGTACTGTACCGCCGAGCGCATCGGCGGTAGAGAATTTATATTTAGGTTTTAAGTGGTGGGAAAAAGGTGGGCATGAACTTAGCAATTAGTGATCGTGCTGATGATCATGACCATTGCCAGAAAACATCTCGTGCTCCTGATCAGCACGAGCTATCAGGAATGCCATCAAGTCAAGTATCTCTTCTCGCGTAAGCTTGTCGAGCAAGCCCTTTGGCATAATCGATACCGGAGACTTCTTGCGTTCCGCTATCTCCATCTTGGAAATCTTGACCGGTTCAGCTTTGGCCAACGGGTTTTCGATCAATTCAATCTCATCATCCGTTTCCTTCAGAATCATACCGCTAATGGCTTGTCCATCCTCGGTTAGAATCTGATAGGTTTGATACTTCTCTTCGATTTTATTGGAGGGCTCAAGCAGCGAAGTAAGAATCTCCATCGCTGTAACCTTTGGATCTAGCTTAGTCAGATCAGGGCCAATTGCTACACCTTGATCGCCGATCTTATGACAGGCTATGCAGTTAGCAACTTTGAAGACTTGGAGCCCGTTACCGTAGGAACGTCCCCCACGTAATTGCTCGATAGAACTTGCCAAATCCTCCATTTTCCATTCGGTTCGGGGACGACGATCCTTTAGCAATGCATCCTGCGGTGTTAGGCCGCTGGCTGCCAAATATCCCTCTGGGTCAGCCTGATATTTATCCATGTCCTCGACCACGTACATCGCCCCAAACATCCTCCGCCAGTGACCGGGGTAGGTACAGACATATGGATATACGCCCGCTTTGCTCGGAACTTTGAAGCTGAGTTGCTGCGTCTGAGTCGGTTGTAATAAGCGGCTGGAAAGAAGGATCTTATCCGACTGTGGTACGTATTGCCTTGCTGCAGCTCCGGCGTCCTGTGCTGTTGCCTCAGCCATCATGCCAATTTCTTCCATGGCGCCAGGAGTCGTGATGACCAGGTTGTGCGGCATCATATCACTGTTTTCAAAGATAAACTCAACTGGTTTACCAGCCTCGACGACCAAGATCTCCTGATCGTATGACATTCGCTCAAGTAAGGTGCCTAGACGAATGACACGTACACCTAGTTCTCGCAGTTGCTTTCGAGCTGCTGATACTTGTTCAGCGGGCAAAAGCGAAATCAAGGATTCACCAAACTCCATTGCATCTAAAACGGCTGGTGATGTCCTCGCTTCAGTGGGCACAGCCGATATATACTTCATCACCTCACTCAATAACGGCTGCGCCTGTTCCGCAGGCCATGCGGATTTAGGTATACGCCTTAGAGCCCTGATGGCAGCGATTCGCTCATTACGCTGGCTCACAAATCCAGATAGCAGTTGGAACGTTTCAGCTTCACGTCCACGAACAGAAGCTAAACCCTCCATGGCAACACGACGAATTACCCCCTCAACTCCGCCTGCTTCTAATTGAAAGACACTGCTCTGTTGTGGAGCGGGTACATTCTTTTGCTCAAAGATCGGACTACGAGCTTCATCCAGAACGAGCAACGTAAAACCAGCGAGGCGATCCGCAAAACCTTCACCTCGATTATAGATTTCAATTCGTTCGATCGCGGACGGCTCACCTAGGTCAAGCTCCCACCAAGGATTAAGAGTCTCTTCCTGGCAATGCGTCTGACCACCATTTCCGTAAACATGATTTTTGTTACCGTCCAACGCACGCGCAGCATCACCACCGTGCGCGGTGTTGATTTGTGTTGCTCTTCCATTGCGGGCAATATTTCGTTCTCCGCTGTAAACCTCAACTTCCGCCAGCGTTAAGGTACCACGTCGCGGCAACTCGATGCGCACATAACGTCCGTATGCTCCCTGGTTTCCACCAGTCGCCGCAGCGAGTTCCGGTGGTAATCCTTTGAGCAATGGCGCCACGCGGTCATAAAGTGTGGACTTGAGACTTGCGTCGGAGATCAATGGCATAGCCCGAATTAGGTCACGCAAGTTGCTTACATTTTTGGAGCATAGATCCCAAACCTTAGCTGTGGATTGATCGACGGTGATCAAACCAAGCAAACCGGATTGCCTAATCACGGGCGACTTCGCTTGTAGGGCAAACTTTTCGAGTTGTCCGCGGACTGCAGCTAGCTGCTCCCCACCTTGCATACCCAAAAGACGCACAAGATCAAAAACCACACTATCATCGATCGGCTTAACACTCGAATCGATCTCGTTAATCAACCGTACCAACTCCTCAACCACAGCCACTGAGGCACGGTCCGCCAGATCGCGCACAGCTTCCAAACGCACTTCATCCGTCACGTTTGGCCTTAGGACTAGTTGGCGACTAACGTCCGCGCTCTTTGGCAACTTCAATAGAGCCTCAGTGCTCAACTGTTGATAGTAAAAATCTTTTCCTTCAGGCGTTGTCATTGCGAGTGCTCTGCCCTGCTCTAACTCCCGTTTCCAGTAAGGCTCCAAAGCCCGCTCAGTTTCTTGAATGACATAATCTAGGAAGCGATCGGTCGATCGATTCTTAGCAATAGCCACAACTTCGATTGCGGCTGGATCGCGCAAAAAGCTGGCCGCTCGGACCGCTTCCATACGTACGCGAGGATGCTCATCTGCCGCCAGTTTCCTCAACAGATCAAGGGTATTGTCAGCTCGATCTCGCCAGTAACAAAGAACGAAAGTTGCGGCGGAACGTGCCCGGAAATCAGGACTGCTGAGCAGACGCTGCAGCAGCTCACCATTGAATTGATTGTGATGCTGATGGAGCCATAACGCTTCCATCAAGTGATGCTCATGCTCTGGATCCTTTGGATCCAAAGTCTTGACCCATTGATTCACTAACTCGATAACCCGCTCGCTGTTGCGGCTGCTCAATTCGATCTTGGCTCGATAGCGAACCCGATTGTCAGGAGACTTTAACAATTCGAGTAAGTTCGCGATGGGCTCACCGGCGATTTTGGCTGGAGGATTCAGAGGGCGTCCTTCATAGCTCACGCGGTAGACACGACCATGCGTTTGATCGCGATTCGGATCGCGCAAATTGTGTTGCATGTGGCCGATGATTGGATTGTGCCAATCACAGAAATATATAGCTCCATCCGGTCCAACTTCTACGTCGGCTGGTCGACAATTTGGATCTGTCGATGAAACGATGGGCTCCATTTCATCTGCGGAGAAACTCGCTCCATCATCCTTTAGTTTGTAGCGCAATATCCCCAAGAAGCCGATAACGTTGTTGACTAATAAGTCACCTTGCATCTCCTCGGGAAAATGTGAACTTGAAAGAATTTCTGTTCCCGAGCAGGGGCGAGTTCGTTGCTGATAGACCGTTGGAGCACCACCGTGCTTATTCGGGAACTCTAAATGGGTGCTAAATACAGTCCCATGATAGGGAACCGCACCAGTACCATCATGTACGATGTCCTGTCCCCAGCGATCGAAGACGTGCCCGTGTGGATTAGCAAAACCATAGGAGGTATAGACGTCAAAATCCTGACGTCGGGGATCGTAACGAAACACGGCACCGTTCGCCACGCGCTGTACAGGCCCATAAGGGTCTTCGACTTGGGTGTGATGAAACGTCCCTTCTTGGAAATACAAAGCCCCGCCTGGATCGAGTGTGAAGGAACTCGATGCGTGATGGGTATCGGCCGAATCAAGTCCGTGCAACACGCGGATTTTCACATCGGCCTTATCATCGCCATCGGTATCCTTCAGAAATAAGAGATCAGGGGTTTGCGCCACCAGGACTCCACCATTCCAAAATTCAAATCCCGTCGGATTATGAATATCGTCGACAAAGGTGGTGCACTTATCGGCACGTCCATCACCATCGGTATCTTCGAGGATGAGCAATTTATCATCCATCTTATCTTTTGGCTTCCAATGCGGATAAGTGCGCCAAGCAGCCACCCACAATCGACCTTTCGTATCCCAAGCCATCTGCACGGGATTAACCAATTCTGGAAACATCTCTTCAGAGGCGAATAAATTGACCTTCATCCCTTTGCCGGGAGTCATTTTGGCGATCGCTTCTTCACCACTAAGAAAAAGATGCTCACCATTGGGACCATCACCCGGCTTGTTGCTCTTTACCGGCAAGAATGGAGGTGTGTTTGAATCGTCAACGGTATAAGCCTGGCCTTGCGCGGTCGCCCAAATCTTGGGATCGCGATTAGCCGTCATTACGTCGAGTACCTCCATTTCCCGCTGAGCAACATCGCGATTGCTTTGTCCATCGACAAATCGCAAGTCAGCTCGTCCGCCAAAGATGCTAAATCCATCGGTGGTTCGGTAACGCTGAAACCAATAGAGATTTTTGTCGACGACCGCTTGGCGAATCGACTCTAACCGATCCGCAGACAACTCTTTCTCAGCCTGCGATGGCAACAACGCTTTGACCATAACCTGAGATATTAAATCATTACCACGTGCCGATAAATGAATTCCGTTAATAGTTAGAGGTGCTTTCTCTCGACTGTACAGTTCGATTGATGGGTGGTACAGATCGACAAAGTACACATTTTTTTCTTGAGCGACCTCGGCCATCGCCTGAGTGTATACTTCGAGATACTGATTATGCTTTTTCCCATCCGACAGATTAGTGGTCTCAAGATCTTCATGCGCGATCGGCGAAAAAAGGACCAAACGTGTAGCGGCATTACCAAAATCCTGTCCTACCGTCTCGGCAATGAATCGACGTAATTGCTCTTTGAAGCCGTCGACTCCCTCGGGTCCAGCCCAAGCTTCATTACCACCGAAAAATGCAAATACGACATTGCTCTTGGTTCGTCGCAACCAATCGGCAGGTGAACCGAAATCTTGTGAACGCAAACGCAGACTCAACTCATCGCCCGAGAATCCAAGATTGCGAAATGCAATCTGCTTCTCAGCCAGCAGCGATTGCAGTCGTGCTTCCAGAAAGCCGTCGTGTTGCATACGCTCGGCTAATGTGTTCCCCAAGAAGGCCACCCGATCCCCTTGCTTGAATTCGAAATCATCAGCTTGCAGTACTGAGCTCAAAAAGCAGAGCGAGAGACAGTAGAAACAGAAAAGCAAACGGGCCATAGGCTAGAAATCCTTTTATGTCGAGCTGGTAGAACAACCAGCGAGCGTGTTACCGGCTGGAGCCAAAATCTAGGGTGGGAAAATGAGAAGTGATTAGCGGTACGGAGTATATTACATGGAACGAATAATCCCTTGCGATAGGTAAGCGAAAAAGTAGGTCAAAAATGAGCTTCAAAATGGTTAACTGAAGCTCACGACTATAGGGCCAACAAGGGAAATCACTCTATTTTGCGGATCGCTTTCATAGCGGTTGCCACGCAAGAGCATTCTGCGACGATTTCGCCCGCGCGGTAACTCCACTAGACAGCTACTGGACTCGCGACACACTTGCCACGGCCAAGCTTACAAGATCTGCTGAATCTATGGCAGATTAGCTGGCTGGCACCCCAGATGTGAATAGATATTTCTGCCACAAGCCTACAGGCAAGACATGCCTTGCTAGAAAATCTCGGCAAACAGCCAGAACAATCGCATCACCCGCAATTTCAAATACATCAACTCACGATGCAATAAAGCTCAGGGAGTCAAAAACCAGGCCCGTACTCCATCGCTTATCAGGAAAAGGCTCGCCGTCCAGAGCTACACTCCGGACGGCGAAGGCCTTTATCGACTAGCTTGCCATAACATGCAAGTAAGCATGAACGTGTGGGGCACCACGGAAATGACAAACAAAAGATGGCCCTTCAATTCGCCAGATGTCCCAGACTCGATCGTTGCCGATATCACCTTGCTGATAGAACGCAAATCGCAACGACTCGATACCGCCATTTCCATCGATAATACCCATCACTTCTTTGGCATCACCTTCACGATAGGGTGATAAGATTTTCTGAAGTGTTTGCTTCACCAACTGACGCTGATCATCGCTCATCTCGCTGACAGCCAGACCAGGGAACTTGCCACCCTTACCCTGCAACTGAACACTGGTCTCGGCTGGTGCATCTTTGAGTAATGCTTTGGCAGCCTGGTCGCTACTGAGAGCACCAAAGACTTTATTAACCTGCACGGTCTGATCATAGAACAAATTATCCTCGGCACTCGATTCCTCACCATGACCGTAAACGATGGGGCCACCAAAATCGAAATTATCTAGCGTGTTGCCGTCGGCTCGCATTGTTAGATGCCGGCCCGTTATCAAGCATTCAAACGCTTCATCTCCCTTTTCGCCTCCGGAGGGATTGCCGAATAACGCTAAACTGTAAGCCCCCAACCCACCATCATCAAAATCCATTTGTTTCAGTAGACGCTCATAGCCTTCAGGGCTGGTCAAACTTTTTACGATCTGCTCGATGAGGGCTTGTTGCCGTTCATTGTAAAAAGAGCTACCGATCAGTGGCTTGGTAACATGCCAGTTCGCATTGACCCGCACTCGTACAGGATCATTAATGGCAAAGCATACATCTTTACGCTGCCCTTCACTCAAACTCGCATAGAGTTCACCGATAAAAGTTTCCGCTGAACCTTTGTCCGATGAGGCCGCGAATAATCCACGTGGCATAACAGCCAAGCCAGCCATGGTTGCCGCAGTACCTTGCAGAAATGAACGACGGCTAGCTGAGTTGCCTAATTGCAGTAGGTTCTTTTGATTCATCGGTGGGAGCCTTTCAAGCCAGAGAAGCAGGAGGGAACTATAGACAATTTAACCTCAGGAGAGTGCGCTTAGCTACTCCTTGGCCTTAATAACCTCAGGTAAAGGCTCACCCTTCTTATAGAACTTCATCGAAACCGAGTTGACGCAGTGCCGGACGTTTTTGTCGGTGAAGCCTTCACCCTCAAACACGTGACCTAGATGACCGCCACAGTTTTTGCAGACGATCTCAACACGATACCCGTCTGCATCGATGTGCCGTTCTACAGCACCCTTGATTTCATCATCGAAACTTGGCCAGCCGCACTCACTTTCAAATTTTGAGGATGACTCATATAACGCTGCATTGCAGCGACGGCAAACATAAGTACCTTCGGCCTTATTGTCTGTATACTCGCCGGTGAATGGCCTTTCTGTTCCCTTTTGCAAAATGACCCACTGCTCCATCTCAGATAGTGGATTAAATTTTGGTTCGCTCACTTTTGAATCTCCTGCTCCATCCTCTGTGGTCTCTGTAAATGGGGTTTCAGCATTGCCCCCCGTTGCATCTTCGGTCGACATCTCTTTAGCAGCGACCGAATCTCCGCCTGAAGCAGACGCTTCTTTATTGCCGTTAGCTGCAGAGTCCTTGGCCGAATCACAACCGCTACTGCACACGATTGCTAGTAGCACAGCGGTCAGCGTCGACCTGATTTGAAGCACAGTTAATTGGTTGTTTTTCATCTTCTTGCTCCTTCGTGGGATGATTATTGTTTTGCATCATACCATAACCGAGTTTCTTTGGCCCACCCGGATAAAGCGATTCACTTTAAATCAATCTATTTGTTCAGTAGCGGCTCAAGCCATTGAAAGACATCTGGCAAGGCGACCTGGACAATACCCAAATGCTCTACAGCCTCGTAAATTTCCTCGCGCACCACAGCTCCCGTGGTACGGCAAGTTTCTGCAAATTGCTCCACTCCTCGCCGTCCAAAGTCCCGATCACCAGCTCCGGCGAACACGGGCACACCCTTCCATTTGTCTTCTTTATTAACGCCACGTCCCCCGCCGAGAATAACCGCCGCCTGAACGGTTCCTGGTTTAGCACCTTCCACCTGAGCAATCGTCTGTGCTGCCCCCATGGAATGCCCCAAGGCAGCGACTCGATCTCGATTGATCGGCACCATATCCGAAAGCTGGCCAATCAGTTCCTCGAGCGGCAATATACCTCCCAACAAAGGCTGCCGCGGGCAGACTAAAACGTAGCCTGCTTCTTTACTCAATTTAACAATCTCGCCTGCCCCATACGCATCGAAGAACATGTT
>JAUMAI010000789.1:0-1883 GCA_032116775.1 Pirellula sp.
CCGGCGACAAGGTCGTGGCGAAGCTCGACTCCTGGCCCTCGCGCCATGTGAATCCCGAGGGCCACCTCATCGAAATTCTCGGCCCGACGCACCCAAGGGTCTTGGCTGTTGATCGGCGTCAGCGAAGTTGCTATCTGCCCCCAACCTTCCCGCGGCTTGCAGCGCACTAAGTGAGGACGCTCAAGCATATTCTCTGGGGTAATAAACGTTGCCGCTCCTGTAATAAACGCGAAGGCTTCTTCGATCCAATTCGTTCGAACTCCCATCTCGCGACCGTAAAGCTGGTACTCGACGAGCACTCGATCAGCCCCTTTGCTCTCTACGGTCCAGTGATTCTTGTCGATCTTCTTCACTGCGCGCGGAGAACCTTTCGCATCCCTGGCTTCGATTTTCTCAACTTGTCTTGCATACTCACGAACCATGTATGAACCCGGAGTCCACACTGGCATCATCAGTCGCACGGAATCAAGCCCTTCAGCAGGCAGATTCAACCGGACTCGCACCACGTGCAAGTGCGCGTCTTGAAAATCTAATTCGTATTCAACAGGTGATGACTCTACCTCTTTGGCTTGTGCTTGCACGAACTTCTCCGAACCGAATAACATCAGAAATAAAACCAACGAGCGAAACAATCCAAACGATCTACAACGCTGCTTGAAACGCATCCACGTTTTGATCCAAGGGCGAGTCGAGGGAGTTGGTAGTTGTTGCATTCCTATACCTTGAAACTTTCTTGCATGCGATTCGATCTGCTCATCTGTTGGGGTATCTCGATCGTGGTCGATCACCGCACCGACGAACTCCCCTTTGGCTCGCTCGATTGGAAATGGGCGGCAGAATTCCCCTGCGTAAGAGTATAAATCGCTGTGGACGATCAAGTCATTTCTAAAACGAGGATAGATCACTTCTCTCAAAAATACTTGATCGACACCTTTGCGCTCCCATAACCCCCAGCGATCAATCAACGCTTCCATGTCAGGAATGGCACCACCAAGGCACCCCCACATACCCGCCATAATGATCACACGGTGTTCGGGATGATCCCTCATGATATGGATCGACTTACCGCTTGCCAACCATTCTTCAACCGCACTGAATTCCCGCCGACTCGGCCTCGAATCTGTATCGCGAAATACAACCGCTTGGACATCTTTATCCCCAGCAGCCAAGAAACGCCAAAACGTCCCGTCGAAAGATCCTCGGCGTCTGGCTTGGCGGACCTCCGCACCTGCATTTTCTAAACGCTGAACAACGCTTTGATTGATTTCATCCGAAACGTAGAATCGAGCTACCCAGCCTTGGTAGACCTTGGGCACCAAGTCCGCGTTCCGCAATGCTCCCTCGATGTACAAAGGATTGCTGCCATACAACGAAAAGGAAACGATTTTCTTAGACATGATTCTCTTCGACCTCCGTTTCACAACTGCGAATTCGATGGTAGGAACACGCACCGTGATTAACCGTAGGTACGTGAATCATTAACCGGCTGCCAATCGACCTGCCGCGTAATCGATTTGATTCCAAGCCAACTGCGTCGCTGCCCCCAGAGGCCTGTCTGGATAGCGGAAATTGTGATAGTAAAGCTTCGTAAGATTGACATCGAGCGATTCGATCATGCATCGAATAGAACTTTCCATGCAATGCACCTCACTGGCTCGCTCAAGCAACAATCCGAGATGAAAGATGCTCTCGGTGATATCATTGCGAACAATAGGATATCGAATGGAACTTGTTTCTATCCGAAAGCCACGCGAAGCGTCGTCGTGAACGAATGCATACGCACCTTTCGGAGCAAGCTTTGCAAAGACTCGCTCTTCTTGCTCGTAATCGCGCTCCCAATAGCAATGCGAATAACGTAGCGAGTAAGGCAACCCAACTTGCAT
>JAUMAI010000790.1:0-6757 GCA_032116775.1 Pirellula sp.
TTATCGTCGCAAGCTCCACGAGCAAAAATCAAGCCATCTTTAATCACAGGTTCAAATGGAGGATTGTCCCACAATTCCAACGGATCAGCGGGTTGAACATCGTAATGACCGTAGACCAAGACGACAGGGCGACCTGGGACTGGTGGGGTCGAGGCTAAGACCAAAGGATGGGTTGCTGTCGGGATAAGTTCCGAGGTTAGGCCGAGTTGGGTAAGCTTGTCTTGAAGCCACTGGGCTGCTCGTGCGACATCCTCTTTACGTTTGGGGTCGGCACTGACGCTAGGAATGCGCAGCCAAGCTTTAAGATCTTCTAGTTGGGCTTCTTTGGCGGATTCGAGAAACTTTTCTACTGAGGCAATTGCGTTCATTGGGGTAATTCCCGAGTTGTTTTACCTAAGTTAAGCACCCGCAGGCACTAGGTCGTTTTTTCCGTGTAATGCAGAAAAATGACTCTGTCCGAAAAATAACACTGTCCAATCACACCGCAAAACCATTAAACTACACACTCGGTTTCGCTGTGAAGATTGTAACGCTTACCTGTCCGCTACAGTAGGCACCTAAGTTTTCTAGGGCGACCCGCCTTTTGGCTGTAGGCTGTGCGGTCATTTCGCGGACAAGCTTTGCGCAGAAATGGTTTTTACATCGGTCCGATCGCGGGCCCTATTCCGACGGATGTGTTGCTCTCGATTCGAGGTCACCACGTTCTGGTGATTTGGTACCGTTATCACTCAGCAGTTATCGGTCGATGCCAACCCAGGCAGCACAATAATCCGGTTGGAAAATAGGGTAGTCGGGTTCACAAGGTTTGAATTACTAAGTCAGATTCATAAACAACATGAACGAGTCTTCCGCCGCTGTACTTGAATTAGATGCCGTTGAGCCAAATGTTTCTTCCCAGCGTCAAGTGAAGGACAAGAAGGATCAGCAGCCTAAGAAGCAACCGAGATACCACGTTGTGTTGTGGGATGATCCAAATCATACCTATCAATACGTGATTAGGATGATGCAGGAACTCTTTGGACATCCAGCCGAGCGTGGGATGCAAATTGCTACGCTAGTTGATAAGCATGGTCGTGCTATTTGTCTAACGACAACCAAAGAGCATGCTGAGCTAAAACGCGATCAAATCCATGCCTACGGTAGCGACCCGTTGAGCAGTAGCTCAATTAAAGGAAGTATGCGAGCATCGATAGAGCCTGATGCGTGATTGTTCTGCCTACGACTTATATGCCGACTAATGTGGATGCTTAGCAGGATCACGATCTAGATGTTCCTGATCTAGATGGAAGTGAACATCTGGCCTTTGCTTAAGCAGTTGGTCCCAGGCTTCTTCAGTGAGTAAGCAATCATCGATATAGAGAGATTGCAGTTTGGGAATCAGAGCAAGGTGTTGCACTCCCTTAGGGGTGATCTTCGGGCCGATAAGGTGGAGATATCTTAGTTCTGGAAAATCGATCAATTCCAGGCACGCTTTATCATCAATCAATTTTCCACCTATTCGGAGTTGCTGCAGATTCGGATGACCAGCTAGAGCATGAATGCCTGCGAAGGTGATTTCAGCTTGAGGGATATTGAGAAACATCAATGATTCGATCTTGCGAATCGAAGGCATTGAGGCGTCCGTAAGCGCTGATTCCCGAAGTTTGAGTTGCAGCAGTTTTGGAAAACTTGCCAGCACTTCGGCGGAGCGGTCCGTTAACAAGCCTTGCTCTAGGGATAGTTGACGAAGATTTTTGTTGCCTTGTAATGCTGCGAATTGTTCATCGGAGATGGATTCGGCGGTTATTTCAATCGTATCGCTAACACCGGAAATCACAGCCTGGCTTTGTTCTTGCCAGTTCTTCTCTGGTTCCGCGCTTCTGTCGCTGTTCAAGCTCAGATTAGATGGGCTGTCCGAATCGTCTGTCGAGCAGCCGAAAATCAGCAGAGAGCCAACTATCAGCACGAAATATAAAATCCAATGACGAACCGCTTTAACAGCGTCGTTCGTCACTGGAGTATCTGTAGCTGATTGAGTCGATGCACTCATGATAACCTAGGCCACATTCACAAAAACCTTGAGGGCCGATTGGTCTTCGACAAGCAATCGCATCATCTCTGCATAGTTGTCTAGGCCATTGACTGGGTTGGTAAGGATTTTTTGCAGCACACCTGGGTACATCATTTCACCCAGAGCGAGATCCTTGATCCCTGATTCAAAATGAGTTCGGTTTGCATTGACCGATCCAACCAGTAGTTTGTTACCTAACACCCATTCGATGTTAATCTTATCGCTCGGGATGGTGTGTTGCTTGGTGCCACCGGTGATGCTGGTCCAGACGAGAACTCCATTGTGCCCAAGAACCTTCATGGCATCAAAGGAGATCGAACTGTTACCTGTCGCATCGATAATCAAATCGGCTTTGCCAACTTGCTCTGCCAGTTTCTCCAGTGGAGTCTCTGCAGTACTGACGTATTTGGCTTCTAATCCCGCTACGATCTCGGCTTTTAGATTAGGTGCTTTTCCCCGAGCGAGCGTGTAAACATCGAGCCCCTTGAGTTTGAGTACGAGTGTGGACAGCAGACCGATCTGTCCAGCTCCCAGTACAAAGGCGCGTCTAGGCCGCCATACCTTCATGCGCTGTTGTGCTTCGTAGGCTTGCTGAATTGCTTTGGCGGCACATGACATGGGTTCCATGAGAACGTGCAAGTGCTGTAGGCCTTGGGGGACACGAACAATGTAGGTGTCTTCCTCGACGAAGTACTCGGTCAAATAACCATGACGCAGATTGATACCGCGTTCATAGTATGTCTCTTCGCTGGTCATATCATTGGTACCGATCATATCGTAGATCGAACCGCCAGGACGTCTCACGGTTGCGGTGACGTAATCACCAGGTTTGACGGAAGTTACATTGGGGCCAACCTCTTCCACAACGCCGAAGCATTCGTGTCCCAATACCAAGTAGTCATCGCCTGGAGGGGCATTGCCGTATAACGCGTCATTGATTTCCCGATCGGTCGCATCAACACCAACCTTGAGCACCTTTACCAAGACTCCCTTTCCATTAGGGATACTGCCAAGGCTGGGCTTAGCGATGTCGCGAAGATGAACAGAATGAGGCTGACCAGGACGAACTGCAATCGCTTTCATAGGGACTTTATGGCTGCTAAAGAAAGGAAAGAAGAATGGAAGTGTTACATTGCAACACTGGCTGCCCGCATATGGTACCAAGCCATGGAGTCGGGTTGCAGGGGACATGCGTGGGGATGCTTGAGTCGTGCTGGCGGAGTCGCTACCGGTGTTCGTGAGGAGCTTTCGTCCCCAAAAAATAGGGTTTCGGGGTAGCCTACGATGAGGCGAGACTAAATTGCCAGCGGCTTGGGATGGATCGTAATACTCGGCCAATATTCCCAAGCTCAACGAAAAAGGTTTGGTACCTTGAAGGGTACCAAACCTTGATAATTTCGTAATTGGTGTTACTAGCCCCGGAGGGCTATAGGGACGTATTCGAACTAGTACTTAGGAAGCTCGAAAGGTTGGTTATATTTTTTAGACATGCGAGTGGCAATGTCGGTTTGCTCATCACGCATCATCAACCAAACCTTTTCGCGATCGCTCTGGTCTTGGGCGATTACCTGGGCTTGCTGCGATCGGACGTCGTTGATGTTCGTGGTGACGTTGACAAAGCCGGGCCGATAGAGATAGCCAAACGGTGTCGCGCCCGTCATGACATTGGTGGTGTGATAGTCATAGCGAATTGCACCTTCCAATTGATTCACTTCGATGGGCACACCACGCAATGAACTGGAAAGGCTGCGTAGCTTTTTCGAGGTATCGTAGCCGTACGCAAGGACTTCGGGGTCAACACCGCGAGTAGATAATTGCTCGATTTGCTGAGCGAAACGGTCATGCCAAGTCGCTGTTGCTGCGTAGCTATTGGAGTTCTGACTTTGGCGCTTCAAGTTATTGAGAATATGCACAACGTTGTCGTAGTAGTTCGAGGTCGCAATACCGTTGACTTCATTCACATTGGCCTGTTCGCCTGCAGCTTCCGGATGAGGTGAGCGAATTACGGTTAAGACGCGTTGGAAACCATTAAGATCCATTGGGGTTTCCATCACCAAGGTCTTGCCTTCGATATTGATTTTAGCGCTACCGAGGTTTTCGATAAGAGCGCCAGACTCAGATAGGAAATTGAGTAGTGTATTGCGAACGGCGTCGGACATGTTGGCTGGAATATCGCTGCCAAAATCGAGTTCAAGTCGGCCCTTGATCTCACCAGTGACCTCTACTGCCAAGGTGACGCCATGAAGTTTAGAAAATAGATCAGCCAATTGCTGAAGATCGACATCCTTACCAAATCCATTAAGTGATTGAAGCCACTTGAGAATGGTTTCACTCGATAAGCTATCGGTTAGGTCAACCGCAATAACCAATTCGGAATGTGGAAAGTCTTTAAAGGTTTGCTGTAAATATTGGGCGACCGCGGTTTGGTTGTCTTTGGCACCCTCACGAATCCAGCGAGCAGCTAATTGTCGATCTGCTGGGTCGATCGAGCCAATCATCTTAGGTCCCAACGAGGCGAAGTAAGCGTTTCTGTCGGATAGGACCGCTGGGCGGCCCGAAATGGTTTCAGCTTTTTTGTTTTCGTGTCGAGCCAGCTCACCGATGGTGACATCACGGGAGCTGAGGAATAAAGAGTAAGTGGGTGAGGTGGCTGCCGAACCAGGACGAAACTCGGTGGCACGAACTACAGTGTGTGCCCAAGGTGGAGCGGCCATTATACCGGCAGCGTACGCTTGGCGATTAGCATCCGACCATTTCTCATTTTTGGCCAAGTTCGAGGCCAGTAGATCTTTGACTCGCACCACTGCGATCGCATTGGTGGAGTCGGGAACCCAGTGGAGGAAATCTTCCTGAGCGGAAATGGAGCTGGCCGCTGAGAGTGCTCCAACCAGTGCCAAAAGCGGTTGGCGGATTATGGAGAAAATCTTACGCACTTAACACCTCGAAGTTATATCTCAAGCATGCCCAAATTAAAAAGCGGCCGAAAGGCAGGTCGCCCCATGGGCAAAGGGCTTTACCTAGTTCTGGCCGCTATTGACGCCCTACCCCACTAGGTTACTTGGTTGTGGGCTTTCTTTCAAATACAAGGCCTTTAAAGTCGTCCGGGGCGCCCGCTGGGGTAAATGTAAATTTGTTAACCCCGCCCGAGGCGACCTTACCGGTCAAATTTCCTTGTTTTTCATTGCTTAAAATCATCATTTCGCCTTGGACCATCAAGTCTCCAGTTAGCTCGACAGCGGGCTGATCTGGAGCAGTGGCTTTCCAGGTGAATTTGAAATTCTCATCAATTTCCAGGGAGATTGTGCCCTTGCCGTCAGTTGCTTGCCAAGAACCAACTAGGTCCGTTTCAGGCTCATTGGTAGCCGTTACAGGGTCCGCCTTAGGAGGTTTGGCAGTTTCTTCTTTGGCAGTGTTGCTGCTTGGTTTCTTAGTGTCGTCAGCGGCATCCTCTGGTTTCAGGCTTTCAAGCATTCGCTTGGCAACCATGTCCTTAGGCTGTAACGCTACGACGGTTTCCAATTGCGCTACCGCTTCGTCTTGATAGCCAGCGATCAAGTAATGATATGCCAATACAAACTGAGCCGAAGCATCTTTCGGATTACTCTTGCAGTAGGATTCCAGCAAGCGAAGCTGATCGGTGTAGGTATCGATGTCGTCATACAAACTGCTGAGCGTTGTCCAGTCCATACCTGGTGCAGAGGCCAGGAGAGAATTGAGGCCAGCAGCTGCAGCTTGGTATTGTCCAAGCGCAAACTGAATCAATGCGCGAACCTCGTGCATTGCTGGATCCTTTCCGCTCTTAGCAATTGCCTCGTCGCAGGCAGTCAAAGCTTGACGATAATTACCCTCTTTGAACAACTTGAGTGCTTCATCAAAACGCGAATAGGCTGGGTCGGTTTGGGTAGCCGAACTCGATGCATTCTGCGTCGTCGATGTTCCTGCATCCGCATTGGCATCCGAGGAAGTGTAGTTGTTAATAACAATGGGCTGCGAGTAGTCATATGCCGGTGAGGTGCTGACGTAGTATGGGTTTACATAGTTCGCATAGCCCCAGTTTGTGGTTAGGCCATACATGCCCCAGACAGATGCTCCATAAACGAACGGAGCATAGTAATAACCTCCCCAGTGGCCATGCCAGCAGCCGTGGTACCAGTAGTGGTGATGATTGTTGATATGGTGGTCGTACCAATCGTCTCCCCAGTGGTTGTTATTCCAATGGTTCCAATTGTTGTTCCAGTTATTGTTGTTCCAGTTATTGTTGTTCCAATTACCGCCCCAGTTGTTGTTATTCCAATTTCCTCCCCAATTGTTATTGTTCCAACCAGGGCGATTGATGTTGATATTGTTGTTAATGTTGTTGCCGATGTTATTGTTGTTGCCCCCACCGATGATCGGGCGATTGTAATTGTTGTTACCCCCGATGTTGGGCCGGTCACCGATGTTGGGCCGGTCACCGATGTTGGGCCGGTCACCGATGTTGGGCCGGTCACCGATGTTTGGCCGGTCACCGATGTTGGGGCGGTCACCGATGTTGGGACGGTTGCCACCTCCCAAGCTTGGACGCTCCCCAGGCTTGGTCGAGAGACCGGGAGGTATATTTCCTCCGGGAAAGTTCGTTCCCGGTTTGGGGCGATTGAGTCCACCGGGCGGATTGATCGTTGGACGCTCTCCAGGTGAAGGTTTCGTGGTTCCTGGTAAGGTGGTTGG
>JAUMAI010000791.1:0-3620 GCA_032116775.1 Pirellula sp.
CAGAAATATTGGCGCACTTGACCGAACAGCCCTTGAATAATGTCGGTCGCCTGAGAGGTCAGCCACCGATCAAACCCGTTCCGGCTCACATACTGGCAGACGCATCAACGCCCAAGGTAGAGGCGGTCAAATGAGCGAGGTAAATTTATATGATGTCATTATTGTAGGTGGTGGTATTGTCGGAACCTCCGCGGCACTGAAGTTGCGTAATTTTGGTTTAACGGTTTGCCTGCTTGAACGAGGCGTATGCGGATCTCGGTCTAGTGGAATCAATTACGGTGGTGTCCGCAGACAGGGGCGGTCTTTAGCCCAAATGCCGTTGACCCAGCATGCCCACTCAATCTGGGGACGCCTAAAAGAGATAATCGGTATTGATGGAGAGTATGTACGTTCCGGGCATTTAAAGTTAGCCAGAAGTCAGGCCGACATGGAGTCACTGACGCGCTACAAGGATCGCACCGCAGAATTTGGACTAGGCTTGGAGCTCTTAAGCAGCACACAGTTGCGCGCGCGGTATCCGTGGTTGGGCGAGCGTGCGATCGGTGGTTCTTTGTGTCCTGAAGATGGTCATGCAAATCCTCGCTTGATTTCGCCTGCCTTCGCGCGAGCAGCGTTTCGCGCAGGCACTCAGATCTTTGAAAATTGTTCTGCTCAGAGTTTTCTACATAATGGCCAGCACTTTGAAGTCAAGGTTGACAACCAAGCTGAGCCGCTCAAATCAACATTTTTATTGAATTGCGCAGGGGCTTGGTCAAACAATATTTGCGAGACTTTCGGCGAGAAGGTGCCTATGACAAACTCTCATCCCCTGATGGTCGTGACAGACGCTTTACCAGCATTCATGAACCTCAGCCTGGGTGTAGAAGGTGGTGGCGTCTATGTCAGACAGGTCAGCAGAGGGAATTGCGTGCTTGGCGGCTCGCAGGGGTATCAACTCGATGCAAACAGAGCCCGGCCAGGCGGAGATGGAATTGAGCTTGTACTAAAGGGGGCCGTTGAGTTGCTGCCTAACTTGCGTCATGCTCAGGTGGTCCGAACTTGGAGTGGCGTAGAAGGTCGCCTACCCGATCGAGAACCTGTCATCAGCTTTAGCTCAACCACACCAGGCTTGTTACATGGCTTTGGTTTTGCCGGAGCAGGATTTCAAATTGGCCCCGCAGTCGGTGAAGTCCTTGCGGAAATGGTGGCTCATGGCAAGGCGAGCATACCGATTGAGGCCTTTTCCATTAAAAGGTTTTAGCGTAGTCATTGACTTTCACTTAGATATTTTTCACACCCAAAGGAGTTGAAATGCACAACCACTTAAAGAAGAAAACTGTTTTAAAACTGTCGATTGCAATGACAGCCATGACAATGGTCTTTACCTCCGGTATGGCCCTCTCGCAAACCAAGACTCTGTACATCGGCATGAACGGTGGAGTCATGGAAAAAACATGGACTGAGAGGATTTTTCCTGAGTTCGAAAAAGCTAATAATGTCAAAGTCGTTGTTGTACCCGGCACCTCATCAGATATCCTGGCCAAAGCTCAAGCCAATAAAGATAAACCGCAAATGCATGTGATGTTCCTTGACGATGGCGTCATGGCTCGCGCCGTTGGAATGGGGCTGTGTGAAAAAATGAAGCCTAATCCACAGCTCGATGAGATCTATCCAATCGCGCGGTTTAAGGGCGACATGGCAGCTGGTGTCACAATGGGTATGACAGGCATGGCATACAACACAAAGATGTTTGCCGATAAAAAATGGACACCCCCTACTTCTTGGATGGATTTTGCTGATCCCAAGTACAAAGGTAAGGTGGTATTTCAATCTCTACCTGCATCTTCCTTCGGTTTACACGGTTTCCTAATGTTTAACCGCATCCAAGGCGGTAGCGAAAAAGATGTTAATCCCGGCTTTAATGCCTGGCCCAAGACTATTGGTCCCAATGTACTCGAGTACATTCCCAGTTCAGCTAAGCTTGCTGAAATGTTTCAAAACGGAGAGGTTGCTATTGCACCTTTGACGCCCACGTCAGTCGCGGTTTTAAAGGGTCGAGGCATTCCAATTGAGTATGTTCAACCCAAGGAAGGTTCTGTCGTGCTGATGGTTGCGCAGTGTGTCATTGCAAAAAATAGCGAACCTGAGCTTTCCCAGAAACTCGCTCAGCACTTGCTTTCTGCACAGGCGCAATCAGCTGGTTTACAGTTTGGAAATCAGGTGCCATCTAATGCTAAAGCCAAGGCAAACAAAGATGCTGATCAAGCAGTATTGAATAGATTTAACGAATATATGAAGACAGCCGTGAACGTAGACTGGGATACGATTAATGCGAATCGCCCCACTTGGAATGCTCGCTGGAATCGTGTTGTTGAAAGGTAATTAAATAGATGAATCACTCGAGCGATATCACAACAATCTTTACTGAAATTGGGATTTCACTTCCTGCGTCTGCTACGTCGCAAGGGGTGGAGGTGGTATCGCCGATTGATGCGCGGCGATTGGGTACATTAACCTCGACTTCGAAACTTCAGGCTCATACCTCAATCGACCGCGCTGCGCTTCGTTTTAAAACATGGCGAACTCAGCCTGCCCCAATCAGAGGCCTAGTCGTCAGACAGTGGGGAGAGCTTGTACGTCAACATAAGCCGGCACTCGCTCAACTCATTACGCTTGAGGCAGGAAAAATCGTCCAAGAAAGTCTTGGAGAAGTTCAAGAAGTCGTCGACATCTGTGACTTCGCCGTTGGTTTATCCAGACAACTGTATGGATTAACGATTGCGAGCGAAAGATACCAACATAAATTGCTCGAGACATGGCACCCGATCGGACCAGTGGGAGTGATTTCCGCTTTTAATTTTCCCATGGCCGTTTATGCATGGAATGCTGCGCTTGCCTTGGTGTGTGGGGATACGCTCGTTTGGAAACCTTCTGAGAAAACACCCTACTGTGCTCTTGCGTTGCATGGGCTCCTGCTAAAGGCCATACTTCATTGCGATACTGATCCAGAAGGTTTGGCTGAGTTGCTCATTGGCGATGCCGAAACTGGAGAGGTTCTCACCACTCATCCTGACATTAAACTCTTGAGCGCAACAGGATCGACCCGCATGGGGATGGCGGTGGCGACAGCATGCGCACCTTCATTCAAACGAACATTGCTTGAGCTAGGTGGCAACAACGCCGCTATTGTTTGTCCGTCAGCGGATATTGATCTTGTCACGCGTGCCGTCGTTTTTTCCGCCGTCGGTACTGCGGGTCAACGCTGTACAACATTGCGCAGATTGATCGTCCATCGCTCTATTTATCAAGAGGTACTTGATAGACTTGTAGCCCTCTATAAAAAATTACCTATCGGTGATCCTCGCAAGGATGACATTTTGATAGGCCCCCTTATTGATAAGCGCTCTTTTGACACCATGCAGATTGCTTTAAAAGATGCTGTCAAGAGTGGAGGTGAAGTATTTTTTGGTGAGCGGATTGAATTATCAGACTGCAAAGACGCTTATTACGTGAGGCCCGCTATCGTCAGCATGACTTCGCAAGAGGGGCCGATGCTCAAAGAAACGTTCGCACCAATCCTTTACATAACAACCTATGACAATTTGGAACACGCGATCGCTTTAAACAATGCTGTCAGTCAT
>JAUMAI010000792.1:0-2878 GCA_032116775.1 Pirellula sp.
GTCAATCGCTAATGGTTGGCCATTGGAAGTGCTGGCAGCAATCGCTGGATCGTAAATCGAACTGACCTGACCTTCAGCACCACTCAGCACCAAACCTGCCTGGCCATTGATTTGCTGCTGATTACCCGAGCTAGTTCGCAAAATCTTCGAGTTCTCCAGCGCCATCTGGATGCACTCTTCCAAAGACAAATCGACGATCTCAGCATATTCGAGATTGCGAAGCGAAAATGGTTTATGAGCATCACGTGCTTCAGCTAAGGATTCGGTTTCCAGATCGGGATATTCGATCTCTTGAGCCGTTTCAAGATAATGGACCAAATCGGCTCTTTCGCGGAGGAAGTACGGTTGCGTCGGTGCACAGCCGGTGAAGCCGAGCAAGCCAAGCTGCAAGAAGGCCGCGAATTTAAAGAGAGTTCGGCGCATAAAACAAGGGTCCTGACCAACCGCGCAGTTGCAGACGCACCGTACTGCGAACCAACTGCCTACGAGGCAATTGCTCCACGCCACACGGTATCCCACAACAGTTTAAGTTTTCAAAACCCCCCTTGTCCGGCGATAAACTCGCTGACCGAAGTCAACGCCTTTTCCACCCGACACTCCAGTTATCGACCCGCACCCCCGCATATCTTGATTAATCGTCAAAGTTTACCAAAAAATAAGTTACCGGAATCCGCAGAAATCACCCTCATAAAGAACTACTTTTTCCCTAGCATTGCGGAGTATAATTCCGATGAACCACTTGCTAGCAGAGGAGTCTGTTAAGCTAGAGAAACATTCTCATCCACTTGCTAGCATCAAGCCTTCCCTTTTTTCCTTCATTGGAGATCCGTTTCATCGTGCAATCCCACAATCGCGTGGCCCAGAATCCATCTGAACGACCAGCCAAGGAAGTATGTATCGTCGCCCGCGTTCTCGACTCGGCAGAACCTGAACCACCCAACCCGCTGGATGAATTGACCGGCTTGGCTGAAACAGCCGGAACAGACGTTGTGGCTGGCATTCTGCAACGACGCATCAGTCCTGACCAAAGAACGTTCATTGGCAAAGGAAAGGTCGATGAACTAAAGCAACTAGTCAAACTCCATGATGCTGATGTGGTTGTTTTCGACAACGATCTGTCGCCTGCCCAAACACGTAATCTCGAAAAGGCGATTGACACTAAAGTGCTCGATCGGACCGAGTTGATCTTGGACATCTTTGCCAATAATGCCCGCACCTACGAATCTCGCTTGGCTGTGGAACTGGCACAGCTTGAATACTCTCTACCGCGTCTGAAGCGAATGTGGACTCACCTTTCCCGTCAAACGATGGGAGTCGGCATGCGTGGTCCCGGTGAAAAGCAATTGGAAGTCGACCGTCGATTAGCGGTAAAACGTATTCACGAACTGAAAGAAGAACTGCGTAAAATCGAACGACGAAAACAACGTGAAGTGGCTGCACGCCGCGAACGCATGACGGTTTCGTTAGTCGGTTACACTAATGCCGGTAAAAGTACCCTGATGAATGCTTTGACCGACGCCAATGTTGAAGCAGCTGACAAACTTTTTGCAACCCTCGATACAAGAACTCGACGATGGCAACTCCCAGGCTGGGGTCCCGTCTTGCTCAGTGACACCGTTGGTTTTATTCGAGACCTGCCGCATCATCTGATCGCCAGCTTCCGAGCGACCTTGGAAGAAGCGAGAGAGGCTGACCTGTTGTTACATGTCGCCGATGCGAGCAACCCAGCCGTACTCCAGCAAATATCGGCCGTTTACGAGGTACTTAAAGAACTCGGGATCGAAGAGAAAGATACCCTGTTATTACTTAATAAAGTTGATGTCCCAGACGCAGAAGAACGCTGCATTTTGATCCAGCAGCGTTATCCGAACGCCCTGCGTCTTAGCGCCAAAAGTCGGGCTGGCTTTCCTGAATTAGCAGATAAAGTGAGCCAAGCTCTCAGTCGCGAATTCGCACATGTTCGGCTGAAACTACCTCTTGCAGATGGCAAGACCGTGGCATGGCTCATCCAAGTTGGCGAGATACTGCAGAAAGAGTATCACGATGATCATGTCGCAATTGAGGTACGTTTACCAAGCCGACACTTAGGAAAGTTGCAGGCAATTCAACCTGACTTGGAACATATCCCCTGTGCAGCTGAGTCTGTCGTACCTACCTTGCTTTCGGCCGATCAGGACGACTCGCTACCGGGTAATCATGAGGAAGTAGCATAGAGACTTCGCATTCATGTTTCGATCACTGCGCGATAAACGAATCCTGCTGACAGGAGCATCCAGTGGCATAGGTTGGCATCTTGCTTTGGAACTTCAGCGGGTTGGAGCCAAAGTCTTCGCAACTGCACGTCGCGAAGACCGTCTTCAAGAGTTGAACCAAACAGTCCAAGCCCGCTTCCCCTCAGGAACCTCGATTCATTACCTCGCTGGAGATCTCACCCGCGAAGACTTCCGCACCTCGCTAGTCGAAACATGCATCCAACAGCTTGGTGGTATCGATGTTCTGATTAACAATGCTGGGGCAGGGGCCGCTGGCAATTTTATCGATGCCTCACCCGAGCGTTTGCGTGGTGTTATGGAGATCGATTTTTTCGCGCCTGTTGAATTGACGAGACTCTGTTTAAATCATTTAAAAAATGGCAATCAACCAGCCTTGATGTTGATCGGGTCGGTACTGGGCCATCGAGCTGTACCTGGTAAAAGTGAGTATTGCGCCGCAAAATTTGCGTTGCGCGGTTGGGCCGAAGCTATTCGTTGTGAACTTCATCCATTAGGGATCGATGTCATCATGCTCAGCCCCAGCACCACTCAAAGCGAATTCTTTGAAAAGCTGCTCGATACTCCCCAAACGGTACGCTCTAAAAATCTCGGGGCGATGCCAGCTT
>JAUMAI010000792.1:2888-15837 GCA_032116775.1 Pirellula sp.
TGCTCGATAGAATTTTATGGACCTACGGGCAAACGGAGTGAAAGGTCTGAGTTCAGCAACAGACCTCTCGATTAGCCACTCCTCAGCCGATTTATCGCCCTAGCTTCTGAGTTCGTGCCGGGTTTACAGAATTAGTACCGGGCTTACTTGCCGCTTGCGTCCCCTCGCTCAACCCGTTGCCCCAAGCGCTCCGCCATTCGCAACAGAGTTTCACTTCCGTCACCTTCGGCTAACTTCACATGCAAGATGTGCATCTGAGAGCGATCATGCCAAGCTTGCTCTAGTGCAGCCTCAAACTCACCCTCATTTTTAATCAAATACCCTCTACCTCCACCATAAACCGCCGGCAGAGAGTAATAGTTCCAGGGGTGAATCTCATTGTACTTCCAGTCTCCCGCATGCAAAAATCGCTCCGTTCCGTAACCATGGTTATCTAAAACGATGACCACCGGCGAGTACCCGTTACGTACAATTGTGGACAATTCCTGGCCCGTCATCTGGAACGCCCCATCACCAGCTATTACCAAGACGCGAGCCTTCGGCCGAGCCACGCAAGCGCCAACGGAGGCTGGCACCGAAAAGCCCATCGATGTGTAGTAGGCAGGACTGATGAAGTCCGTCTTATCATGAACCACTAACTCAGTTGCAGCAAATAAAGAGTCGCCGATATCCGCAATAACTATGGTGTTGTCATCCAGAGCTGTGTTGAGTCGCTGGATAATACGGCTGATTCTCATCGGAGCATCAGCCTGCAACTCAAATCTTTCCGGTATCTTCGGATGCAACGTCTCAGGAATTTCGCGAGCCGATGGTGTCGGCCCCGCCGCAATTAGCTTGTTCAAAAAGGCCTGCAAAGGTACACCGTGGAAGTGATGATGAGAAACCTGCAGTTGCTCACTCGTTGCATACACGCAACGCTGTACGTCTAACTTGGCGGTATAAATTCCAAGGTTTAAGTCGGTCATAAACGCGCCAAGCAACAATACACAGTCACTATCTTCCACAAACTGCGTTACGTCACTTCTTCCCATCGCACCTTCATACAATCCGATATAAAGCGGATGCTTTTCGTTGATGACGCTTTTCCCGAGCAAAGTTGCGGCAACTGGAATTCGCGATTGTTCTACCAGTTTTACGACCAAATCTTGTAAGCCAAAACGATGTATTTCGATCCCAGCTATAACCACTGGCTTCTTGGCATTTTTTAGTCGCTCATATGCTTCTTTCACGGCCTCCTGCAGCGCCGCCTCATTAACCTGCGTGGAGGTCGGCCGAAAGGCATGAGCCACGGGCGGAATCGAATGCACCATGTCTCGAGGAATTTCAATGTAGACCGGTCGCTTAAACCGATCACAAGCATCCAACACTCGATCAATCTCGCTGAACGCGGTCAGTGGATCAATCAACTCCGTAGCCGCAATACAAATCTTTTCAAAGACTTCCAACTGCGTTCTAAATTCACGCACCTTATGATGCAGCAGTGGATTATTCACCCGCTCATTAAGTCCAGGCGAACCTGTGATCACAACCACGGGTGACTTTTCTGCAAAGGCACCAGCAATACTGTTACAAACACTCAAACCACCGACACAGTAAGTAACACATACCGCCCCCATCCCGTTTATTCGAGCATAGGCGTCAGCAGCAAACCCGGCGCAGTCCTCGCGTGTTGCGCCAATCACCTCGATTGGGCTCTTCTCTAACATCCCATAAAAAGAAAGGATGTAATCGCCAGGAATTCCAAAAACATGTCCAATACCATAGTCTTGCAGGCGCCGAATTAGGTACTGGCCTATCGAGAGATGCGCTGTCTGACGTCTCCCTGCTTCGCCATGACTTCCCATCAACGTACTTAGATCCCGTACCATGGACATGCTCCCATCAGTGGTTAACAGATTAGGAATTTCAGCTTTCAAAGATCAAAGAATCTTAAAAATTATATACGATCGACCAGTTGCCAAAAGCGAATTTTGACTTGGTTTCACGCTCAAAGCCAATGAAAGTATACGTCGAAAAAATCACCTGAATGGTGATTAAGCAATATTGCCTGATAGACAAGCCCCACAAAAATTTGAACTGGAGCCGATAGCAACTCCAACCGGGGTGAGCTATACCCACTGGAATCTGCCTGCCGGAATCATCAATTGGCAGGAAGGATAGAACCTGAGTTCACAACTAAAGCGGAGATAGGGCGAACCATTCTTGTGACTGGATTCTTACAATTTTCGCTGAGTAACCGTCCGGGAAACGTAGCCTGAGAGCAACCTTAGCTAGCCCTTACTAACTTTCAGACCCAAGAATACCCGTTGAGCCCCTTCGCATCGAGCGATTTACAGTACAAATCTTGGCTCGATTTTTAGCTACTGTATCTCTTCGTCGAATATGACTTCGACATCCTCATGAATAATCACGGGCTCTTCACTTGTTCGTCCCGTCCAAATCTCTTGCTCAACGAATTCATCCTCGGCAATGATCGAGTCAATCATTACCTCTTCCTCCGAAACAGCTTCCTCGATGATGACTTCCTCAGGTGGAGCTTCGATGACCGTACCCATCAAATTCGGGTCGCTC
Source organism: Pirellula sp. (assembly GCA_032116775.1). Classification (GTDB taxonomy): domain Bacteria; phylum Planctomycetota; class Planctomycetia; order Pirellulales; family Pirellulaceae; genus JAFLCP01. The sequence continues at coordinate 5,460 of JAUMAI010000792.1, forward strand.
AATACCGATCCGACTCTCCCAACTCGCTGATCGTCTCGCTGAAAGATACCGCCGTAGGTAGCGTAGTCGTGGTCATTAACGGCCCGGTTCAGCATGCACCCGCTACCGGTTGCGACTAGCAGTGAGCAAAGCGTCCAGAGACTCGCCGACAAAATCCTTCCCCGGCCATTCCCAGAAGTGGAAAATGTGATTCGAGCCATATTCGGTACCTTGCCTCTCGCGATACGAGTCTCTCGAATTCCACCACAACCCTTAAGCCCGAATCGATGCTCCACAGAATTGCTAGCATCGAGATTGGGCCAATGGCAGAATGTCCCGACAAGGTTTATCGGCTAACAGCCAAGATACTTTTTAGGCAAAGTTTAACGATTAGCGAGCTTTTGACGGGGCAGAAACTCTCCAGTGTGGAGCCTCTGGGGCAGAATCGCGGTCGTCTCGAGGAGAATCCATGCGTCTGAGTTCCAGGGAATGCTCCGCCAAACGACGGTAATCTGCATCTTGGTCGCTCAGTTCCAACAATGCGTCCAACTGCTCCCAATCATCAGCCGACTCAAAAGAAAAGCGTAATCGCTCGTTATCGAGCGCCGTCGGCAATGGCAGCAACCGACAATTAAAGACGTCAACCCCTTCTCTAGCCCGAGCTGGAACAGTTCTGCAATCTCCATTTGCACTTCGCAGTGTTAAAAGCTTTTCCAAAGTACGTCGATGCACCATCTCACCGACTAACCCCAGCGACGATAGAGAAAACGCCGGCTTGGTGGGTGAAAAATACCCCACGTAGTCGGCGTCAGGATGTTTCCACCCAGCCCCAATCATGCGGTCCAGCAAAATCTCATCGACAAACGGACATTTCGGGGAAGTGTAAACCAGCCACTTGGCAACCAGCTTTTGGGCGACTGCTTCGCTTCGCTCAACGGCACAGGATGAATCGCAGGCGATCCAATGAGCGCCCTGCAAACTGCACTTCAGAAGTTGAGATTCCAAAGCCTTCGGACCAACGATCGCAATGTGATCCAGTAACGCCGCTTCACTTAGGCGCCGCAACGACCACTCCAATAGTGAGTGCCTGCCAAACTTTTTGAAGCAAGTCTGCGATACCGCCTCTCCTGAAGCGACGCTGATTGCCGCTAAATCCAAAACGGCTACAGCAGAGCGTGGTGTCGACATACGATAACTTCCTTGAATAGGGATAAGGAGCTAGTACCAAATCGCTCGTGGCTCGTTAGTCCTCTCAGCGCTTGTGAATCTAGTCACTTTCACTACCCATGGTCAAGTATTGAGCTGCATCATTTTTCTATTCCTGGGACATTAATACATTGATATTTTTTGGGCTTCCATTCGTCCCACCAAAGTGTGGAATCCAGGTGTCTACTAGCTCACAGCACGAGAGATCTCTATAGCTTTCAACTGACCAATCCATAGAAAGAAAAAAAGGAATCAGCCAACATCAGTGCCTGCCAACGACACTTAGAGATCCCCATCGCATCGCAGACTAAAAAGGTGCGTGTACAAAAGAGAAGTTTCTCGTGTGAATCAAAATCAACGTGATACACCAGATAAACACTTACAAAAATTTGCCGCGACAATTTTGGCTCGCAGCATTCTCAAGTGTATCAATAGTTAACAGTTCGCTGACCGAAGACCACAAATCGCGCGCTGGTATCTCAGCTTCGAGCGAGTGTCATTTCTAAGAAAGCGTGAGACAAATCGAGCACGAATCAGACAAAAGCTAACGCCCGTTGTTCACACCCATTTTTGGTATGTGAACAACGAACCGTTAAATGCTTAGGTGGATTTCTTCTTGGCTTTTCCACCACTCTTCTTCTTCGTTGCTTTCGTAGCCGCTTTGGGTGCTGCCTTCTTAGACGCCGCTTTGCCGCGGCGTCCTTTGCCCGCCGGGGCACTGGCTGCGCGTTCCGCTAAAAGCTCCAACGCTTTTTCTAGCGTAAACTCAGCCACATCGCTTCCTTTGGGCAATGAAGCATTGGTAGCTCCGTCGGTCACATAGGGACCATAACGACCATCGAGAACTTTAACATTCTCGCCGGTCACAGGTGAAGCGCCCAACTCTTTCAGTGGAGCCTTCGGTGCAGCTGCTGCCCGACCTCCTCGCGTCTTGGGTGTCGCAAGCAGCGCCAAAGCTTGCTCCAATGTCACATCGATCGGCGAAACGTCTGCAGGCAAAGAGCGAGTCTCTACACCACACTTCACGTAAGGACCGTAGCGCCCGTTGCTGGCGACAATCTCATCCCCCGACTCCGGATGTGCCCCTAGCGTACGCGGCAACGACAACAGAGCAACCGCTTGTTCAAGCGTTACTTGATCGAGTGTCATACCTTTCAACAGCGAAGCATTCTTCGGCTTCTCTTCGTCGTCGGTGCTACCGAGTTGTATATAGGGACCAAATCGCCCATTCTTCAAATAGACCGGCTTACCTGACTGCGGATCGTAACCGAGCGGTTCCTCTTCGGTTTTGGCCTGAGAAAGCAACTCAAGGGCTTTGCTCAAGGTCACTTCTTCGGGAGGCATACCATCCGGCAAACTCGCCTTGCGTTCGCCTTGTTCTAAAAACGGGCCATACCGCCCCACGCGTACCACAACCTCTTCTTGATGCTCACCCTCTGTTGGTTTACCCAGCAAGAAACGACTCGAAGCCCGCGGATCGATTTCCTGAACTTTGTCTTCCAACAAACGCTTCAGTCCCGGTTGCGTCCCAAAATAGAAGCCTTGCAGATAATCTTTGTCACCCTTTTCGTTACGACTGATCGCGTCGAGATAATCTTCCATCTGCGCGGTGAATTCGTAATCGACCAAAGAACCAAAATGGTCTTCTAACAATCGCACCACAGTGAAGGCGGTCCAACTCGGCACTAAGGCTGTGCCGCGTTTGAAGACGTAATCACGCTGCTGAATCGTATCGATGATCGACGCGTACGTGCTAGGCCGACCAATCCCCATTTCTTCCAGTGCCCTGGTCAACGAAGCTTCAGTGAATCGAGCGGGGGGCTGTGTTGTATGTGACTTAGCATCTAGCGCATCACAGTCAACCTTCTCTCCGTTCTTGACTTCAGGCAGCAAAGTTTCGGTCTGTGCTAATTCGGCGTCTGGGTCGTCGCTACCTTCCACATAGGCTCGCAAAAAGCCCTCGAATTCAATCGATGTTCCAGAGGCTTGAAAGATTGCACCATCCGCCTCCAGGGTCACTATCACACGTTTCTTCTGCGCATCGGCCATCTGACTGGCGATCGTACGCTTCCAAATCATATCGAAGAGACGAAACTGATCGTAATCCAGCTCGCCACGCAGCTTTTCTGGTAACTGGAAGGGATGACCAGCCGGGCGAATGGCCTCGTGAGCCTCTTGAGCATTCTTGACCTTCGTGGAATAAGATCGCTCGGTAGCATGTAAAAAGTCTGGCCCATATTGCGATCGCACTAAGTCGCGAGCAGCATCTACAGCAACCTTCGCCAGCGACGTTGAGTCAGTACGCATGTAAGTGATATAGCCATTTTCATAGAGGCTCTGCGCGACCTGCATCGTTCGGCGAGCTGTGAAGCCAAGCTTTCGGTTCGCTTCTTGTTGCAATGTACTGGTTGTAAATGGAGCCTTTGGCTTTTCCGTGAACGGCTTCTCTTCTACGGACAGAACTTTGAATTCAGCACCCTTCAAGCGTTTTGCTAACGCTTCCGCCGCAGCTTGATCAAGGAGCAACAAAGAGGAGTCTTTTAGCTTGCCACTCTTACCATCAAAATCTTTGCCGCTCGGAATTCGCTTACCATCAACACTGACCAACACCGCCTGGAATCGCTGCGCTCGCAGCGTCTTGAACGAACCGACCAAGTCGAAGTAAGTAGCCGAACGAAATTCCATGCGTTCTCGTTCGCGTTGGACGATCAATCGTACGGCGACACTTTGAACGCGGCCGGCCGATAACTTGGGACCAACTTTCTTCCATAGCAACTGACTAACATCAAAACCGTAGAGACGGTCCACGATACGACGCGTCTCCTGCGCCTTCACCAACCCCTCATCGATTTCTCGAGTGTTCTCCAAAGCATTCGTGATCGCTTCGCGAGTGATCTCGTGAAAAACAAGACGCTTGACGGGTACCTTAGGATTCAGCACTTCGCGCAAATGCCAAGATATCGCCTCTCCTTCGCGGTCTTCGTCCGTCGCCAGATAAAGATTTGAAGCATTCTTCAAAGCATCTTTTAATTTTGAAACTTGCTTTTTCTTATCAGGGGGCACGATATAAATCGGCTCAAATTGCTCCGAAACGTTAACACCCAGATAAGCCCACGGCTCCTTGCGGAACTTCTCCGGAATCTCCTTTGCCCCCTGCGGCAAGTCGCGAATGTGGCCAATACTGGCTTCGACCTGAAAGTCCTTACCTAAGAACTTTGAAATCGTGCGAGCTTTGGCGGGCGATTCGACAATCACCAAAGATTTCTTCTGAGAATCACTCATGAGATTTTCTTACAGGGACTTAAGTTACAAGGTGAGCGAAAACAAATCGGAAGCCTCGATAAGCGTATCGACGCTTCCTGATAGGCAGATGCCCGTCAGTGCGGGTGCCAGTCAGCATGGTAGCTTAGCCCAGGCTTTCGGCCCTGCAAACCATCTACCTTCATCCTTCCGACCGCTTTCCGGAAAACCGTCCTAACCCAACCATACAACATCAACCACAAAATACTACACCACAAATTACTACGCTCTAAAAAAGTACACACTAAAAGGACCCCAAAAGCAATGCCCAAATAAGCCAATGCGATCCCCCCGTTTGGTAAAGCGATTACCCCTACAGAAAAGAGGAAGACTGGGGCAATCAGATAACCCCAACCCTCTCGTTGGTGGCTTCCAGAGAAACAACATTTCGAAAAGCTCGAAAATTACCCGCTATGAAGAGCGGGAATTGCACACAGTGACGTTGCTTTCCACGGCCAGCATCTTACAATCGGCCCCTTTACCCTGAACGCATCCTGACCCTTTATATTTTACGCGCGGGTGACGGACACCCCCCGTAAGGAATCCCTGTAAGGATATCGCCGGATGAGCTTTGATTTCTATCGTCGCAGGCAGCGAGAGGTTTTGGCCATCTTGGTTTTGGTGGCTATTTTCTCCTTTATCATCGTCCCCTCGATTCAACTTTACCAATCGGATTCGTCCTATCGCAGCAGCGATGCCGGACAAGTTGTTGTGAAGTGGCGCGGTGGAGAAATGCGCCGAGACGAATTGATGCGCACCGTTCAAGCCAAGGCTCAAACGGTCAACTTGCTATCACAAGTCGCTTCGGAAGTCATCAAACGTGGCGGCATGCCCAACGTTCCAGGCTTTCGCTACGACTTTCAAAACGGTCAGATACAATCGCTTGGAATCAGTGGCCAATTCAATGAGCTAGCGGTCGTTCGTAGTCGGCTGCTCAACGAAAAAGCTCGACGCTTAGGAATCGTTTTTGATGACGTAGCAGTCGACACCTTCATCAGCGATTTCACCAATGGCAAGATCAGCTCCAAAGAGCTGAAAAAGTACATGGAAGATGTTTCGGGGGGAACGCTTTCGCGTTTCCGTCTCTACCAAGTTCTTAAAGGTGAGCTGGGTGCAGCAACCATGGAAACGATGGCCTTGGTTGGCCTGAACGCTTCTGGCAATCCGATTCTCTCACCAGGCCAAGCCTGGCAATATTTTGAACGCGTGAGTCGCCAAGTTCGCATTGAAGCTTTTCCTGTTTTGGTTTCTGACTTCATCGACAAGGTGAAGGAAGAACCTTCAGAAAGCGAAGTGGAAGCACTGTTTGAAAAATACAAAAATCAATTTTCCAGCCCAACTTCGGCGGAACCAGGTTTTCGCAAACGCTATGCGACCAATATGGAAATCATCGAATTATCGATGGACCCATTTGTAGAAAAAGAAGTTGCCAAACTTTCTGAGGACCAAATCCGAGCTGAGTATCAACGTCGGGTGGAGCAAGGTCAGTATCGTCGTCCAGCCAAGACATCAACACCGGCTACGGAAACCACTCCTCCTGCAGCAGGTGAAGCAACTCCGCCTACCACTCCACCCGCAACAGAAACTCCAGCGACACCACCCGCGACCGACAAACCAGCGGAACCAGCTAAGCCAGAAGAGCCAGCTACTCCCGCACCGCCGACTGCAGAAACCCCAGCAACTGATAACCCACCAGCAACAGACACCCCACCGGCACCAGCCGAAACACCAGCAGCTCCGGCTGCAGAAGAGAAGGGTGGTCCCGAGCCAGGTAAAGCCGACAACGGAGCTCTCCCAGCCAACACGCTGAGGACCAAACTAGTTGCTTTCCAGGAACCTGCTCCTGCGGAAACGCCAGCCGCGACCGAGCCAGCTGCCGCGACGCCTGCTCGCAAGAGCCCGCTGCACCTCAGCCAGCAGCTGCCCCAGCTGCGACCGAGCCTGCCGCAACAGCTCAAACAACGCCACCACCCGTAGAGCAACCACCGACTTTAGAAGAGAGCGCGGCGAATGCGGGAACTCCTGCTCAGCCCGCCGAAGAAGTGATTCCGTTTGAGGAAGTCAAAGAAGAACTAGCACGATCGATGGTTCTCAATGATGCACGTACTGCCATGCAAGCGGCTGTCGCTTTGGTGGAGCAACCGATGCAGAAGTACTACAGCGATTACTTGGTATGGCAAACCGCGCAGGAAATGAAAGATACTTCGGCCAAAGAGCCAACACGACCTGACGTCAAGCAGTTGGCCGAAGGAGCCGGCCTGCCATATCGAACCACCGGCATGATCGATATCCTGCAAGTCATTCGCACCCCGTTGGGACGCAGTCGAACTCAAACGGGAGAAGGCTTTGCAGAACGAGCATTCAGCGACAGCCTGCAATTATTCCAGCCAGTAAGAACTTTAGATTTCGATTTCACCGCAGCCAAAATCAGCGAATTCTTGATTTGGAAAACCGAAGCTAAGAAGTCTTACGTGCCTGAACTGTCTGAAGTCCGAGATGAAGTTGTTGCAGTGTGGAAGAAAGAGAAGGCAGAGAAACTTGCAGAAGCTGCTGCTAACGATATCGCCAACAAATTGAAAGCATCGACTGACGCCGACGCCTGGAAAGCGGCACTAGAAGAACAGCAACTTCCATTAGTGATCAAGCCTTCTTTGTTTACGTGGATGACAGGTGCTGCTCAGATGAATCCATTCTTGAGTGAAGTGGAGGGCATCGACACCGCTGGTCCAGAGTTTATGCAAAAAGTTTTCTCGACTCCTGCGGGAGAAGTTGGAGCGGCAGCAAATGCCCCCAAGACAATCTATTATGCCTTTAAAGCGATTGAATTCTTGCCAGAGAAAGCGGAGCTAGAGAAACGCTTCTCGGAGGATACGATCCGTGGATCCTATCGAGCGTTAGCCTTCGATGACGCTCGTGACACTTTTGTCGCCTGGTACACCGAAATCGAAAAAGAGCTCGATGTGCAATGGGTTACACCTGAAGACCAATTGAACTAGTTTGCCTGTGAGTTGTTTTTCTCGAAACTATCCCTGCGAATAAAACATCGCGAGAGACTTGAATGAATCTGCTGCATCACACAACAACTCTATGGCTGCTTGCTCTACAAGAAACGGCGCCTGCGACGCCAGCAACTACTGAAACTGCGCCTGCGGCCCCAGCGACTACTGGCGATTTTTTGACACAGTTTCTTAGCAACCCGATGAGCTTTTTGTTGATCGCGATGATTTTGTTGTGGGTGATGGTTATCCTGCCTCAACAACGTCAAGCCAGAGAACAACAAAAGAAATTGGCTGCTGCCCTCAGTGCCTTAAAGAAGAACGATCATGTCGTAACTTCAGGCGGCATTCACGGCGTAATTGTTAATGCGTCGGCTGATTCGCCGACAGTCACGATTCGGATCGACGATTCAAACAATACCAAACTGACGATCAACCGCGATGCGATTGTTCGCGTTGTGCTTGAAGAAACCAAGAAAGATTAACGTTTCCTATTTTTCAGGAATCGCGGGAGCCAACGGAAAACTCCATGATGTTCGCAATGATAAACGCACTTACCTTGCTCGCTCAAACACCGGCAGCCCCCACAGCCAATCCAGGCACATCGTCTGGTGTTAACACAATGCTGATGGCGATGGGTGCCATACTGTTAGTTTTCGTAGTGCCGATCTTTATCGGCAGCATATTTGCGAAGATTCTCAACATGCCCAAGCATGCCACAGCGATAGGGGTCACCCTAGCCGCAATTGTGGGCTCGGTGCTTGTGCTTATGTTCGGACAACTCCGTTACGGTGTTGATATTCGAGGCGGAACCATTTTGCTCTACGAAATCGATGAATCACAAATGGTTCAAGCGATCGACCCCAATGAGCCTGCGGTTGTAACCAATCGCTCAACGGTCGATGCCGCTGCTGTGGCAACCGCTTTAGGTCAGCGTCTAAACCCTGCTGGCCAGAAGGAAATTTCGATTCGTCCTTATGGAGCCAATCAAATTGAAATTGTGGTTCCGGACGTCGACCAATTCGAAATCGATGAAATCAAACGCCTTGTATCCAACTCGGGTGCATTGCAGTTCCGCATCGTTGCCAACTCGCGCGACCATGCCGACATTATTCAAGCGGCTCGCCAGCAATCGACATCGACGGACAATAACATCAAGGTTTCTCGAGAAGTCAGAACTGCCGACAACAAGATTATCGGGTATTGGTATACCGTTGGTCGCGAACCAGTTCTCCCCAGCGGCGTGCAGCCACTACGTGAAAATGTCATCGGCGACATCATCCGTGATTCACGGACGGGCAACCTATTAACAGTTCCGCCAACTCTTGAAGGTGAATACGCTTTAGAGCGTTATTTGCAGGAACAGAACATCGGAGATGTCGACGTATTGATCGCTCTGGAAAAAGCCAGCACAGCTTATCCTTTGGTTAACGGTGAAGATCTCTCTCGTGCTATGAGCACGATGGATCAGCAGGGAGCACCTGCGGTTTCGTTCAACATGAACGCAACTGGTGCTCAGAAATTGTTGGCACTAACCGCCGCGAATCAACCTGACGGTGGCTTCAGACGCCGCATGGCAATCATCCTAGATGGTCGCGTGTTATCTGCACCTGCTCTTAATAGCCCAATTAGTAGCAACGGTATTATCGAAGGTCGCTTTACTCGTGAAGATGTAGACTTCATGGTCAACATTCTTAAGTCAGGACGACTGCCCGCCGTCTTGGGCAAGGAACCTATCAGCCAAAACCAAATCGGTTCCATTCTGGGCGATGCTACCATCGCAAAAGGCTTAACAGCATCCATTGCCGCACTGATCGCAACTTTCGTGATGGTGCTAGCATACTACCGTTTCACGGGAGTAATCGCCTGCATCGCACTGGCACTTAATACTGCGTTGGCGTTTGCGGTCATGATCGCGATTCGCCAACCGCTAACATTGCCCGGTTTGGCTGGTTTGGTGTTATCGATTGGTATGGCGGTTGACGCCAACGTTCTCGTGTTCGAACGCATTCGTGAAGAACTCGCCAAGGGTGCAACCAAACGCTTGGCTGTTCGTAACGGTTTCGAACGAGCCTTTACGACCATCGTCGACTCCAACCTCACAACCCTTATCACGGCAATGGTTCTTTACGCTGTCGGTACCGACCAAGTCCGTGGTTTCGCGGTAACATTAGGCATTGGTATCGTCTGCAGTATGTTTACGGCAGTTTATGTTGCTCATTTAATGTTCGACATCGCAGAACGATTTAATCTGCTCAGCCTAAGCATGGCAGATTTCATCGGTTGGTTCCGCAAAGCGTTTCTTGGAAATCGCGATATCGACTTCATGAGCGCAAGGACCGCATGCTTTATCATGTCGACGGCCTTGATCGTTATCGGCTTGGCCGCTGTCTTCTTCCGCGGGGCAGACATTTTGGATGTCGATTTGCGAGGTGGAACCAGCGTGGTGTTCCAGTTGCAAGCTCCAGCCTCTGAAGATGACATCCGTCAATTAACGAACAAAATCTTTGATAAAGATGAACAAGGCTCGCCTATCAGCAAGACACTCTCGTCAATGCGGACTACGAAAGAGGATGCGGGAAGTGTTTATCGTTTAGATACTTCGCTCTTTGATGAAGAGGAACTCAAAAAGCGTTTAATCGAAGGATTCGCGAATTCGGGCGGTCCTAAGTTAGTTACCTTCCGAGTTGATTTGGATAGCTCGACGACCAACAAGTCCTCCGATGCATCCAGCAAAACTGCTCCTCGCCGAGCCGCTCGGTTTGTTTCGTATCAAGAACCGGCAGCACAGGAACCAGCAGCACCCGAGGCAACCGCTCCTGTAGCCGAAACGCCAGCTGCCAATCAGCCACCAGCTGAAGCTGCAGCACCGACAGCACCAACGGAAGCGACTCCTG
>JAUMAI010000793.1:0-7968 GCA_032116775.1 Pirellula sp.
TGTCCGCGGAGTCGAGCGTGGAAGATCCAATTTAGTTGGTCGACCCGGTCTCCCAGACCGGTAGAAACGATGCTTTTAGAATCTTCGGGTCGCCTAGTTACGCCACCCGTAGGACTCCGGTTCACCCAGGCTAGGAAGTTCCCTCCGGCCCGGAAGTTTTACCTTCCAGTTCGGATGACTTCTTAGCGCGAATTCTTCCCAACACAGCCTCTATGTTTCGGAATTCCGCTTCGCTGATGTCACCCTCTCGCCGCATTTCTTCAAATTTCCCGAGGGCTTCCGGTAGCACCCTGTCCGATTTTCGTGACAAATCGCGCAACCTTGACACCCAGCGGTATCCCAAAGCAGTTATCACCACTAGGAAGGTAAGACTCAACGCAAGCTGCACACTCGTCTGGTTAAGAAAATCCGGCATCACTAACTACCAAAACAAGCCTGAAACCAACTTCAACTTCCGCGTCATACTACGCATTCTTACCCTGCAAAGTCCAGCGTTTTTTCCGACTTGATCGGCTAACTCCCCAGAAAAACCACCCACAAGAACCACAACAACCAAGGGGAAGCCTTGCCTAGGATTATCCAAGCCCCCCTTTCCTACCATCCAGGAACATTGCCATATTTTCCAATGAGACAACGAGAGCCAAGCAGCTCAACTTTCCAAATCTATAGACACCCCAACGACCGACAGGGTTTTGAAAACATGAATCGTGAACAGCTTTTAAAAACGACACTCACTCCAGGAGTTGTTGCCATTCTCAGAACCCAAATACCAGTCGACCTGGTCTCGCTTGCTCGAGCTTTAAAAAAAGGAGGAATAGCTGCTCTAGAAATTACGTTCACGATGCCCAAGGCACTCCGACAGCTCGAGCATTTGGCGGATCAAGTAGGCGACGAAATGATTATTGGAGCTGGTACGATTCTAGATCCGGAAACCGCCCGCGCCGCATTGCTCGCCGGTGCTCAATTCATTGTCTCCCCCACGACAGATCCCAAAACGATCGAAATCACCCGTCGCTATGACAAGCTTTCTTTTCCAGGTGCGTTAACGCCAACGGAAATCTTAACTGCCTGGCAAGCTGGCGCTGACGTCGTAAAAATCTTTCCCTCAGACTTCACGGGACCAGAATACTTCCGCGCTGTCTTGCGGCCTTTGCCTCAGATTCGTTTGATGCCCACCGGCGGTGTCGATCTAGAAACCGTGGGAGCTTACCTGAACGCAGGTGCTTGCGCTGTCGGGGCACTAGCTTCCCTGATGCCCAATGACTTACTCGCCCGAGGTGACTTCGAAGGGATTACGAATTTAGCCAAACGGTTTGTGGATTCCGTTGCGCAACATCGCCCCACCATCTCATTTTAACTCTGTCGCGTTAGCTGGGCGAAGCGAGTGGTACAAACTGTAATGGTGCAAACTAAGTAGTGCGAAAACGCGCTCCTAGCCATAACGCAGGTACAACCAGCATGATAATGCCCGCACTCCAGTAAGCCCCTGCCCACCAGAAAGCCACAAATGCATCCAACATAATCAGACTGAGCAGCGACTGTTTGACACCAACTTGAATCGTTGAGGGGATAGGATTCGTAATTGCAGCGAGCCAACGCCGTGAGAGTATCGCTCCCGTCATCGCCACTAGCCAGACAAACATGGAGTTCTTTGGTACCAGAGGCAGAAAATAAATCAGCCACCATGGCATCGAGCCTAGGCTGAGAAGGGCAATTGTCATTACAAATGCCCCCAATATCAACAAACTCTTCGCTGGCGATTTGTCTGCTTCGCGCCTCGCAAACCAAGTGACTCCAGCCACATAGAGAGTCATGATGGCTGCGATAGCTAGAGCCAAGGTTTGAGAATGTGCGCCGCAATCGCCTCCTACATAGGAGACTAATGTCACGGCAAACATCCAATGCAAACCGCGACATAGGCCCATCAACCATGGTGCCAATAGTGTGTTTTTTAATGGGCCATCATACAGAACAACAGCTGCGATCAATCCTAAACACCACAGACCTACGGGCCAAGCAGCCGCTGTCCCAAAATAGAAAGCTGCACTGCAACTCCACAGCAATCCCAGCAGCAACAATCCCCACCCAGCAACTCCAGCTTGGCGGACCGATATCGCACCAGAAGCGAGCGGGCGACGACTGCGCTGTTGCTTATCTTTCTCGACATCGAACCAATCATTGAGAATCATCCCAGCCCAATAAATGGCCAGCGACGACGGTATCAAAATAGCCGCAGCACGCCCTGGTTCATCGCATTGAGTGATGGCGATCGCCGTCAGCGCGTCGGCAAGCAACGTCATCGACGTTGGTAAACGAATCAGTTGCCCCCAGCGTATCCACAACGACTGTTGGTTCGAAGATGAATCAGCCACCTGTCATTTCCATTGAGCGAGATTCCGATTCCCTAATTGCCATTGAGCTTGCGAACCTCATTGGGCAAGTCTTTGTCCGCGATTCCCAAGGCACCACGTCCCTCTTGCAAGCGAATTTCTACATCCAACTGAATATCTTCGTGATCTAGCTCCCAATATTTTTTAATCTCTTCTTCATTCAGTGGCTTAGCAGAACGAAATAATCGGAAACCCACACCACGCGCCGGGTCGGTCGTGAACCACCATGGACTCAGCGGAATATTGGGGTCCTGGTCTTTCCATTCTTCATCGTTGGAACCAAGTCTCGAAGCGCTGCGTACTTTTTCTGCATCAAACTCCCAGCTGCCGCCACGAACGGTGCGTGGATAAGCCACTGTCGGCCACTTCACCGCAGATGCAAAATCATTTTTCTTTCCTGCCAAGCTCGGATAACCATCTTCCGTGTACTGGTCCACGGTCCACTCGGCGACGTTACCATGCATGTCATGCAAACCAAACGCATTAGGCTTCTTGGTGCCCACTGGCTTGGCACCTGCATCCGCGTTACCGGAATACCAAGCGTAGTCACCAAGCTGACCGACATCATCTCCGAAAGAATAAGAAGCCGCACTACCAGCTCGAGCTGCGTGCTCCCATTCCGCTTCGGAGGGCAAACGATACTGCTGCCCAGTGATACCAGATAACCATTTCGTGTATTGCCTGGCTGCAAATTGAGTCATCGTTATCGCTGGCTGGCGGGGATCCTCACCATACTCGTAGGTAAAGCTCGGCTCATACAGCGGTGTTGGAGCGGTGACAGCGAGGCCACGATTTTCATCGGTAACTCCTCGAATACCTTGAGTTTGAAATTTCTTGAAGATGTTATACATCCCCATGAAAAGTTTATACTCAGCCCAAGTTACTTCGCACTTCCCGGCCCAATAGGGAGGCAATTCAACTTCATACTGAGGACCTTCATCCGTTCCGCGACCAGCTTCACTCTCTGGGCTGCCCAATTTTGCAACACCACCCGGAACAGGAACCATCTCAAACTCAACATCGGTCCCAGGCATCACAACCTTATAGGGAACCATGAAGCGACCATCGACTTCAACGAAGGGGCCTTCGGCCGGTTTGCTGGTCGACCATCCCACTTGATCGTCGGCCGCGACACAAGGTTTCATAGCGATTCCAGCGACGAAACTAAGCGAGCCAAGGGCTAGAGCCAAACTCCAACAAACATTCATCATCATCGAACAACCCACCTTCAATAACTCTTTCTTCGAGGATAGTAGCGATGTAACCCGCCACGTGATTCCTTAGGAAAATGCCAATATCACCCAGACTTACTCGATACGACGGCGACCCGATCTTGAACCCTATTTACCGAGCTTTTGGAGCTGGTAACCACTGAGCGTCTCTTTTAACAGTGTACTTGCTAAATCGGAATTCCGCATGGGTAGCAAGGCTCCATGCATTCAGAGGGAAGCAATTAACCCAGACTCCCCACCGCTACTCACTCCGAAGCAAGCCTTAACTGTACTGCTGTCACTGATTTCCCCCCCTAAAAACTTCAGCCCAGTCAGAAAATGAAAATGCCCCATCGGCGACGACCTGGACTTATGACACCTAAATGCCACGCTCTTTCGAAATCACTTCGCCTGCTCGATACTCGTTTGCTGACCTGCTTGTCCATGGAGGACCATCGAGACAATCAAGGTTAAACCGCAAGCCACCAAAGCTGCTAACGCCAAGCGGGAGGCCCAGGGGAGAGTCCCCAAAATAACGCGGTTGCCTGTGATATGGGGCAAGCCTTCTTCATTGCGCCCTTTGAAATCGGGAATTGCGATCTGCCGAACCAATAAACCGACCACAATCGCAAACCAAATCAGTGTCAGTACCGCAGATACCGCAGCCACTTTCCAGCCGAGCTGCCAGTAATTAACACCCCAACAGATCACAATGATACCAGAAGCGATAGCGCCTTGATTTAGAACGCTCTTGGAACGCGCGTAAGCTTCGAAGTCGGCTACCTCAGCAACAGATTGGTCGTCTTCAGGTAATTGCTCACTCACCAAAAACAGTTCCTTCTACAACCCAGTATCTGGTCGAGCCCCCAGGGTCACCTGCAACTCGACGCGCTCTCCATCACGAATGACGACCATTTTGACTTGAGCGTTTGGGCCAGCCTCACCGATGAGTCGCTTCAGCGTGAAGTGATCCGGTACGGCAGTTTCATTGAATTCAACAATACGATCGCCGATCTTAATCCCAGCTCGGACAGCAGGCGAATCGCTATCCCCCGGAATACCGCTCACGAGCGCTCCCAGACCAGTACGAATTTCTTTCTGCTCGACATCATCTTCGACATAGTCAGCCAGACGAACCCCAAGCCAACCGCGCTGGACGATACCGCTCGCTAACAAGCGCTCGTAAACCCGCTTTGCTACATTACTCGGAATAGAAAAACTAATTCCCCGATAAGAATCACCCACAATCGCAGTGTTGATTCCAATCAATTCACCTCGGCTGTTGATCAATGGACCACCACTATTACCTGGATTAACGGCAACGTCGCTCTGCATCAAATCGCGGTAAACTCCACGATCGCTATCACCAGCCACAAGCTCGAACCTATTCCCTTTGAGATCTGTGCGATGTTTGCCGCTGAGGATACCGAGGGTAAAAGAACTTTTTAAACCGTATGGACTACCAGCCGCCCAAACCAATGTCCCCACGTCCGCTTGATCGCTATTTCCCCATGAAATAGGCATCAAACCTTTCGCATCCACTTTCAAAAGAGCTAAGTCCGTAGTGCGATCAATACCGACAACCTGCGAGAGCAGGCGCCTTCCATCACTTAGAGAAACCTCAATCTCTTTACCTGATTCGATGACATGATAATTCGTAAGAATATGCCCCTGATCATCTACCACCACACCACTACCTTGGCCCTGCAACAGCAAAGTTTCAGGTGAATTCTGCTCTCCCAACAACTCGCGCCAACGACCATCTACGACATCGCGCACATTGATATGCACCACGCTCGGACCAACACGCTGACTTATCCATTTCGAAATGTCATTCAAGCCATCCAAAGAAACTTGCTGCAAACGCTGATCGCTTGTGTCGTACTGCGCTCTTAACTGGCCTCGAAACCAAGCGTAGCGAATCTCTTCTACTAACGGCGGTATCACTAGCCTGACTGCGACTAATAGGATCAAGACGACCAGCAGACTCATGGTCGTAGAAAAAAAGGCCGCCTGAAGACTGCTCTTCAAAGGTGATACTAGAGATTCCTCTTCGATATCATCTTCTGTATCTAACTGAGCTCGCGGGCTATCACGCCCTACTTTAGCTACAGTCTGCTCGAGATTGTTTCTGGAAAGTGATGGCTGCGATGACTCTCGCTCGCCAGAGGTAAAAGGGGTTAGTTCACTTGCTAATGAATCATTTTCCAATGAAGGCGTCGCTACATTTGGCTCATCAAGCGGACTCTGTGGCAGCTGATCTAAGGTGCTCTGACGCGGTAACTCAACGTTATCCACCAGTCCTTCTCGACACACTCCCCCCACCTTCTCCGTTTCGGTACGTGAAGTGTACCGGGGCGATTGAGAATCTTGGTCGTTGGTCATAAGACACCTAGCACACAAGAAGTCTTAGGGGTGAGAGACTCTGGTAGAGGAGCCTGGAGGAAACTAGCCTCGCCAAGTACCTAAACAAAAAACCTTCCGACACTGAACACTTGCAGTCTATTCGATCGTCACCTCAAAAGGCAAACAAAAAGCGGTTCAGATAGAAACGTTGGTCTTTGCAAATATCCAACATGGGCGTTAAAGTCAGAACACTTATACTTTACGACACGCAGGAACACCGAGATGGCTGGCAATTCCCCTTTTTCAACGGCAGAGACCATTTTTCAGGCTTTGGATCAGTTGGAGATCATCGATCCACATACGCACATTCAACCACTTCAGCCCGCTAGCCAACATCTCAACGACCTTCTCGGGTATCACTATTTTACGGAACTGGCCCATTCCGCGGGTCTTCCTAAAGCGGAAATAGAAGGCGAGCACATCACTCCCGATCAACGTGTCCGCCGCCTAGTGGCTGGCTTGGCTCCGCTTTCCAACACCGTTCAATTGCAATGGTTACACGAAATTGCCCACGACCTCTTCGGCTTTACCGAACCGACGCTGACCCCGCAGAATTGTGACAAACTTCTAGAACTCTCCACTCAAAAAATGGCTTCCCCCGATTGGGCAGACCAGGTTCTCAAACGCTGTCGTGTCTCCGCGGTAATGCTGACGAACGATTTTGACGACCCACTGCAAGGATTTGATACCAATCGCTACCTCCCTTGCCTACGCACCGACGAATTGGTTTTCCATCTTCATCGAGCGACAGTCCGTCAACGACTCGAACGTTTCACTGGCCAAGAGATCGCCACACTCACCGGACTCCAAAACGCAATCGATCAACTCTTCAAGTACTTCACCGCTCGCGGCGCGCGTGCGTGCGCGATTTCGCTTCCAACCGACTTTGTCCCCCTGCCTATCTCAGCTCCCACAGCCAAGCTCGCTTGGGATAAAGTCTTACTCAGCGATGGTGACAACGTCGATGAATCTGCGTTGAGAACCGTTGGACAGTTTGTCTTTTGGACTTTGGCTGAGCGTTGCCGACAATACAGCCTTCCATTCGATCTTATGATTGGCGTCTATCGAAAAGTTTATCCACAAGGAGTCTTCCAGGGACAAGATCTCTACGATAGCCGCGTTTCACTCTACGACTATCGAGCTCTCTTCAATGCCTTTCCAGATATTCGCTTTCCCATTTCTGTCCTTGCCAGTGTGACCAATCAAGAACTGGTCAGTTACGCTTGGATTTTCCCCAACGTCATTCCTTTCGGACATTGGTGGTACAGCAACACCCCCAGCATCATTGAACGAGACTTGAGGCATCGTTTAGAAGCTGTCCCTGAATCGAAATTGATCGGCTATTACAGTGATGCCTACAAACTGGAATTTATTCTTCCCAAGTTCCGGATGTACAAACGCGTACTCGCCAAAGTGCTGGCTAATGATTTCGTCGGTGATCGTGGTTGGCGCGCTGATTGCTTCGGCGGCTGCGGGTAGCCCGGTGGCCAAGTGGCTTGGCTTGCTGGCAGTTGTCCTCGCAAGCGTGAACATCTTCGGTGGCTTTGCCGTGACCGAACGCATGCTGGATATGTTCAAGAAAAAGAAGAAGTAAGGAGCGACTCGAATGACTGCTTTTGCACAATACGCTGATTGGTTTTACCTCGTCGGCTCTGTACTGTTTATTCTGACCCTGCGTGGCCTGTCTGGTCCAAAGACAGCCATTATGGGTAACCGTTACGGCATGATCGGCATGACGCTGGCCATTCTGACCACGTTCTTCTTGGCTCCGAATCCTGTGCTCGGCCTCATCATTGGCGCCATGGTTGCCGGTGCTGTGATTGGCTTACATCGTGCTCGCACCGTGCCCATGACGCAGATGCCAGAAACCGTTGCGATGATGCACTCGCTGGTCGGTCTGTCGGCGGTCTGTATCGCTGTGGCTGCCGTTCTGCATGAAGGCGTTCACCACGATGCCTTGC
>JAUMAI010000794.1:0-3115 GCA_032116775.1 Pirellula sp.
TCCAGCTCCTCCCGATCCATCATCCTCAGGCGGTTCCATCGGAGATTTAGCCAAGGTTAACTTCCAAGGGTTTTCCGCGACCGCACTAGCCTCCGCCTTCGCCCCTGGCCCGAGAAGCAGCAAATCAATATCGGTCACCAATAAATGACAAACGCCAAGCAAAGGATTGCTACCGGTTATTTCACTGCCTGAAACATTATCTGGTATCAGCGACATTCTTAGCCCGTTGCGAAGCATCGCAACCACACCACCAGGAGGAAGAGCGTTGGCTCCATTAGTTGCAGTTGGATTAGCTGCTGAATTTGAATTATCTCCCGCAGCCGAATTCTCCGTTGTCTGCCCGGCAGGATTTTCCTGTGCTCCATTGTCATTCGTCGCTTTGGCGGGCCAATTTCGCTCGTGCAACCATACAATTTGAGCCACTTTTTCCATTGGAACCTTTACTTGCTCCAACCGAACCTCCATCACCGCAAATTGCGAATCGATGGATAGCAATCGTCCTCGCAAAAAGTCACCTTCAATCGATATCAACACGTGTGTCGGAGGATCGTTCTTATAATTACGTGGAACAGTCAACAATCGCTCCACTTTTTTGGCCGTCGGTATTTTGTTCGATCGTAATTTCTTCAATTCAATAGACTGTACGTTTTCATTCGGTAACTCCGTCGTTGCGAGTCGGTCGGAACGAAAGGTTATACCCTTCTCGCCAACCGAGGTAAGTTCTGCTGAAAACGCATCACCAGATCGCAAAGTAATACTGGGAACTTGCAATTGCTTTAAGTTAAACACTGGCTCGGTAGGCGTTTCTTGTCCATTCCGATTGATGACAACGGCTTGCACGGCCGCTGATTTAGAGTCCGATGTGGTACGACGCGTGCGTCCCCGAAAATCAATCCTCGCGTTTGTGTCGACAATCAAAGTGGCTGGTTTACTCGCCACGAGCGCTTTCCAGCCTAAAACTCCTTCTTTCGACTCGCTTCTAACGAGTATTCCTTCTAACTGAATATGGTCGCCCAAAACTGCCCCGCGACGTCCCTCTACAGTTTCTGGAACCCATGGTTTGCTTGAGCCGCGAAAAGAAGAGAGTGCTGTCAATGGGAACTTGATTTCATTGCCCGTACCCTGTGGCACAAAACTTATTTCACCGGAGGTGGTCTTCTTCCACTCACCTTTCCATCGCGACCCATCCAAAAACTCCAGGTACACCACACTGCTTACTTCCTTGGCTGCCTCGGCAGGCTTCAGGCCATCTTTCTTAACACCCGGCCTTTCCTCAGGTAAGACCTCTTTTCCAGCTTTCAGGGAGTCAAATAACTCTGCAAATTGATCGTCCTGTTTATCTTGTGCTTTCGTGCCCGTGGCTGAATTGGCAACGCCCGAGCTATCGCTAACAGCGGAATCCCCTTCCGCTCGTTGCTGAATGATTTCACTTATTTCGTTCCAAGCGATGGTAATAGATTGATCATTGTCTGACAGAACCCAACCGTCAGTCGGATTTGCGCTCACAACGTTTCCGGTCACCGATTCGCCATTGATTTTCAACACATAGTTTGAAGCCGAATCTCGGTCTGCAGGTAAGGGCATAGTCCATTCACGCACGCGTAGTCGATCCAATCGCAGATTTTCACAATGATTAGCGAGTGCGACTCCCGGGTGAGCCTTCGGCTTATCGTTGGGTAATTTGAAATCGGCAAGCAGCTTTCCGTAGCCCGAATAAACCACCAATCTCTCCGCCAATTGATCAAAGTAGATCGATAATTCAAGCGACTGCTGGTTGTCGCTGATTTCCTCCAACTCAGCAATTTCCGCTTTACCTTGAGCTTGTCGCACCAAAACCAACTGATTCTGCCAAGTTTCGATTCGAAACGAGCTGTTGATATTAGAAGCTGTCTCATCAACACCGAACGCGATCACAAACCCTGGCTTGCCTTCCCAAGATAATCGCAGGTCGACCGCTGCTTTTTCGGGTAATTGTACAGCCCCTATCGTTCTAGACCCGATTTGGGAACTCGCTAAAGCGCCTCCCTGCATCGTCCAGGCTGTATCACCAGAAAAGGGCTTCCACGCGGCAACATCGCGCGGGCCTTGATAGATCCACTTCATGTCGGTGTTATTACGAACCACTCGGCTTATGGCCGCAGCAGGTAATTTGACCACACCAAAAACAGTACTCCGAATCGATACGCCGTCTTTGTCCCAGCCCTCGATCTCACCCGTAACTCGATCCCCCGAATGCATCTCGATAGTCCAACCACCAACTACGGCGGGCTGCTCAAGATTACGAATCAGTTCAAAGCCACGGATAGCATCGATCGGAATTTCTAATGCCTCACGAAATTGAGGCGATTTCCAACCAATCATCGCATCTGAATCGACAGCTACCAAATCGCCCTCGACAAAGTCACCGTTTTTAAGACGAATGCGTGGTACGGTCGCCTTGGGGGCCGTGGCATTGGCACTATCTGAACTTGCCTGAGCATTTTCCGCTGCAACAGCGATCGCTTTCGCGTCCTGACCTTTGGTTTCCTGTATTGGAAACAGACATGCCACCACAAGTGTGAATGCCAATATCATCAGTTTCATTGGCATACGCACCCAAGAGTAGCAACTGTTTGTGAAACAACAAATCATGGACTGCTCGTTAACGTTCATAGATAGGCAAAAAGCGATAGTTAAGCGCTAACGCCAAAAGTGACATCGAAGTACTGATACCTGGCCCCATCTGCCCTGAAAAACTTCCATCAGCTTGCTGTAAAGCTTTCAGTTCGCGAATAGTTTTGCTGTTCCACTTCCTCCAAGCCGTAACATCGCCTTGGAATAATGCTTGCGCTTGATAGTAACGCGTATATTCCGGCCACGCGTTGGGAGTGGAATCAAGAGAGTTAGCGATGTAATTCAACGTGGAGCGATACGCTTTCTCATCTTTTCTCTTAGCAATTGCAAAAACCAAAGTGCATATCGAGGATCGTGCGAGAGATTCTTCGAATCCTCCAAAACCGCCCGAATACCCTACCGAGCCGCTGGTGCTGGTCATACTACCGAAATAACCAATCGCTTGATCGATCGATTCGTCCGGAACTTCGATTCCAGCATTTCTAGCAGCCAATAGTCCCAT
>JAUMAI010000795.1:0-359 GCA_032116775.1 Pirellula sp.
GGTTCCAGTAGTCTTCTTCAGCATCTTCGCAATGATCTTCGGATCAAGAGAGAGATCCGGCTCGACATCGCGCGTAAAGGTTGTGTTAGCAGATCTCGCCTTCACCAAGCAATCCGCTGAAGTGATCGCCCAATTGCGCGACCAGGAAACATTTCGTTTTATTGATGCCTCCGGCCAGCCAACCAAAGATGGGACAATAGAACTCCTCGAAGAAGGTGATGCTTGTCGACTCGTAGAGCAGGGGAGTGCCAGTGCAGCCATCGTTTTTCGAGTCAACCGAAAAAAGGGCCCCAATAATGCCGGCGATCAAACACAAATAGCGGCCGAAATTCTAACCGACTCCAGCGATCAGATCGCTG
>JAUMAI010000795.1:369-3183 GCA_032116775.1 Pirellula sp.
TCGTCCAAGCCATCGTGCAGAAATCGCTGGTAAAAGTCTACATGGATGAATTGAAGAAAGCCCCAAACGTTCCCGCCTCACCTGTCACCGGTCCCCCTGCTTCAGCTGAGCGGCCTACCGAATCGCCTTCCGCTGTCGCAAATAACACGCTTACCTCAGTTTCCACTCCTGCTTCCCCTACGTTGGCCACAGCGGTCATTCCTGGTAACACCAATCCGATCCAACTCGATATTCCGGAGACTACGGTGCGGGATTTGGTTGGAGGGAAAAAAAAGAATCCGATCGTAGCTATGTATGCAGCCGGTATTGCTGTGATGTTTCTGCTCTTTAGTGTTACCGGTGGAAGCGGGTCGCTGTTAGAAGAAAAAGAAAGCAGTACCTTGGAACGCTTACTCGCTAGCCAGTTGACCATGGATCAGTTGCTGATGGGTAAGTGGCTTTATTTGACCCTTCTCGGTGTCGTTCAAAATACAGTCATGTTTTTATGGGGACAGCTTATCTTCGGAGTTGAGTTACTCACACCTCGATGGATTCTTTCTCATGACTATGGTCACCGCTGGAGCTGCCAGTAGCTTTGCTCTTTTCCTGGCGACACTGTGCGGTACAAGAGCTCAGCTCAACTGGATTTCCATCGTTCTCGTCTTAGGGATGAGTGCTTTGGGTGGCAGTATGGTTCCGCGTTATTTGATGAGCGAACAAATCCGAGAGATCGGTTTGTTTACGTTCAATGCCTGGGCCCTAGACGGCTATAACAAAGTCTTCTGGAGGGACATGCCGGTAGATACCCTCTGGCCTCAATTATTGGTGCTCACTTTGTCTGGGCTCATCTTCATCGTGGCTGCAAGAATAAGTGCCCGAAGGTGGGAAAAGGTTTGACCGACAGGCTAACTTTGCCGCTGGTGACGGAATTTCTAAATGTAGCGTCGCGCCAAAATTCCACTTGAGCCGTTTATTCCGGTTGTTCCACAACTGGCTTGGAATTTCTCATCTCAGACGAACGAACACTAAGCGACTTCTTCAGCCAATTACCGATGACATCAGGGTGGGGTCAAGCGGCGGAGCCGTTTTGCCCACGGCATGGAATGTACGTCATGGAAGGAGTCGGACGTGAAAGTTTATCAATTCGCTAAGATCGCTAGCCTGCTCGGTCTTCTGACCGCTGGCAATGTCGCACTGGCACAATATCCAGTGAACCAAGGCTACGGACTAACCCCTACAGGTTATCCAGTCCAGCCCGCACCACAACCAGGTTTCAACACCCATCCACCCGTCAGTCGAGGCTGGGTTGGACCTACCCCTGCCACAAATAACCTGATTAATTGGCAAGAACAGTCGATAGCAGAAGAGGTCGTACCAGGTGTTGTTAACCCGCAACTTCAAGGAGTTCCAGCTCCACCTGCACTAACAAGCGAAGGAGCTCTACCATCTCTTAATGGCGGTGCAGTTGCTGCACAAGACGCTCATCTCCACCCCTATTCACCTGGGGCCGACCTAACGCAGATGGATCCCTACGGGATGCCTGTCGCACCAAATGCAATTCCTTCTGGGGATTGTGCCGCCGCATGTGGACCAATGTCCTGCGGCCCGACGATTGTAGCTCCGAAACCATGGTTCTTCGGCGCCGGAGTGCTGCTGTTCAATCGCGTGGATGATTGTGACACAAGATTGAGTTACGACTTGAATATGCCAACCCCCGACCTTCTTTCGACAGGCGACGCCCAAATCGGTGTTATGCCTGGCTTCGAAATCACCGCAGGTCGTTACTTTCACTGTGGTCAGTATGCCTTGGCAGCGACCTACTGGGGTTTATATCCTGAAACAGAATCTGTTACCGTACGCCCCCCAGCCGGTGGCCATTTGCGTGCCAATATGCCCGGCATGAACGATCTCGACTTCCCCACTCAAACAGCTTACGACTGGTACGATGGCGCTCAGGCACATCGCCTCACACGTAGCAGTGAAGTTCAGAACGTAGAAATCAACCTACTCGGCTTTGGCATCGGCTGTGCCAGCCGTGCAGGCGTCCTGACACCAGGTGCCTGTGGTTCAGGATGTAACGCTTGCGTCGGTGGACCAACTGGTTTGTATGTACCAGCTGCCTGCAGTCGCCTAAGCCTGTCGTGGCTCGCTGGCTTCCGCTACTTCCGCTTCGAGGATAACCTCGAATACGCAGCCAGTGAAAACGACTGGGTATACGATGAAAACGATATCTACTACACCAACAATATCAGCAACGACTTGTTCGGTTTCCAAGTTGGTGGTTCCGGAAACTACTGCCTCACCAAATGCATTTCGCTTTACAGCGGAATTAAGTTTGGTGTGTATGGAAACCATATGCAGTACGATACCGCGATTCAAACTGGTACGGGCGTTGCTGCTGTGATTAACAGTCCAAACGCTTTCAACGGTACCAACTACAGTTACTCGGTGAGCGATGATGATGTAGCACTATTAGGCGAATGGGATTTAGGAACAGGATATCGCATCAATCAATGCTGGAGCGTTCGCGCCGGATACCGAGTATTAGCCGTCTCGGGTGTTGCGACTGCCGTTGGTCAAATCCCGTACGATTTCGTCAACGTAGGACATATCACCGATGTTGACAATTGCGATGCCTTAATTCTCCATGGTGCTTACGTCGGAGCTCAATATAACTTCTAAACCGACCTCTAAGCACGAAGTCATTTAACCTTCCGACTTCCATGCAGGAACCGGTGAGAGAGCTTCAGCTTTCTTGCCGGTTTCTTTTTTTCGCTTGCCATGTCAACACATCCCACAGTTCAATTTTCACTCCTCCAATGATCTGCCATTTCA
>JAUMAI010000796.1:0-3922 GCA_032116775.1 Pirellula sp.
AAAAAGCTCTGCGCTGGATCTCATAGGGTAGAGAGCGAAGAGTTTATTACTTAGTGCATCCCTCGCCCCAAATAGCTTTGCGCTGCGCTGGATCTCATAGGGTAGAGAGAGCGAAGAGTTTATTACTTAGTGCTCCCCTCGCCCCGGCGTTTTTGCGGAGCAAAAATCGCCAGGGGGAGAGGGGCTGGGGGTGAGGGGGAATGAGCTCCGCTGCGCAATCTCGCTCTGGGTTGCGCTTAACCCCTTACCCCATCCCTCTCGCCCAAAGAGTTTTGCTCTACATGGGATCTCTTTACAGAAAAGACGCAAGGAGTTTTTTTCTACTCAGCTATTCTTCACTCTCATCTTCTTCCGCCAGCTCAGGCATATCATCTTGCTGTCGCCAAGCGTTACCTAAGGCTTCATTAAAACTCTTCAATACGATACGACCTTTGAAAATGCTGTAAGCTTCTCGGGCCGTCAATGGTCGCAAGCGTGAGGTAGTTGGGAACCATAAGAGGTCGTTGATCGTCGTGACAGCTACACCTTGCAGCTTGCCACGATTCGTATTGGATACTAAGACATGCTCACCGAAAAACATGCCAATTGTGACATGCTTCAACTTGGAATGTCCTGCATCACGCAAGCGTTTGATGAGCGGTTTGATATTGTAGGATGCTATTTCCTTGAGCTGTTCGTAGGGGAAATCGCGCACTTCTGGATGTTCCATATGCCATCCAGCGAAAGCAGCATAGATATCTTCAATCGGTAAGTCGGCTAAGTCTGCTCCGAAGGCATAGGTCATTGGGCCACTGATTCCGATGTTGCTTACCGTGCTGGCTCCCATTTCATAATGGAAGCGGAACAAGTAAACGTCTTGAGCCTCTTGGAAGCCTGGCCAATATAATTCTCGGTGATCGATCAGTTCCAACTTGGTAGGTGGGACTGAGTAGTTGTTGGGTTCACTCAGCCACAAGGCGAGACGAGCTTCTGCCAGCGATTCTTCGGTGAGAAAGCGAGGTGCAATTAGGTCATCGAGTCCGAGCTCTTTGGCATAACTGATGACCCTGAGTCGGGCCGACGGTTCTTTCGCTAGAGCGATGAGTTCCTTGCGTCCGTGATCTTCGCCTAAACGCGCCAAAGCCCCAAAGGCTTCCGCTTGAATCCTGCGGTGCATCAATTCCGAGGCCTGATTGAGTTTTCCAATCGCTGCCGCATCCCCCATCAAACCAGCGCAGTAGCAAAGAGATACAGCTAAGGAGATTGCTTCGCGTAAGGTGTCTTGAATGACTTTGACTTCGCTGCCGAAAGAACGTGGATCTTCTTCGAATTGCTCTAGTCGACGGACAATCGCACCGAGCAGTTCAATAAGGTCTTTGCGCCGGGAGTAGCAGGGGTGTTTCTTGAGTTTACGGCTGGTCATGGCATGATTGGCTAGGTCAAGTAAGCCTGCCGCGATGTGTTGATGTTCAATGGCTCCCAGGACACTTGGGAAAAATGCATCGATATTCCAATCAGGTATTTGGAAAAGGGGAGCCAGGCCTACTAAGAGACCTTCCGCTGTGGTTGGCGGTTGGTTTACCAACATTTCAACCATGACCTCTAAATCATCGGGCTGACTCTGCACAGCCAACATTTGGAGCGCGACGCCGCGGAAGTTCTCGGGCAGAAGAAGGTAGAATTTCTTCAAAAGATCCGTGGAAATCACCTTCACACGTCCCTTAGCGGAGAGCTTTCCCGACTCACCTACGGAGAGTTTCGCGATGCGAACGGAAAAGCGTGCCAAGACCGCCCGGATATACATTTGCCGGATTTCTTCATGGTACGCATTCGGTTTTCCCTCCAGGGATTGGCAAAAACCGTTCACAATTGCTGGCAATTCAGCGGCCGAAAGCTCGTCTATCTCCTGGCAACAGTTTTCGACTAGCTTCGGATAAAAAGGTATTGCCGAGTGAAATAGTCCATGGAACGTTTCAACCACGGAATTCATTCTCATTTCTCCCCAAATCTGCTATTTTTATGACTCAACCATTCGTTGATGCGGTCACAAGCGGTACAATCCTAAGTAAGGGTATCCCCGCTTGTGGGATACATTGTTTGATCAAGTCGTTCGTTCGGTAGGTTCCATTGTCAGCTGCGAAAGATACAGTTAATTCATCCACGTCCCCGATCCCAACTCGTTTTGAAGAGCTGGGGTTATCGAAAATTATGCTCCGGGCCCTGCATCGTGCAGGCTATGAAACGCCGTCGGAAATACAGGCCAAACTTATTCCACTCGCCCTGGAGGGTGGTGATGTCATCGGGCAAGCTCGGACTGGCACCGGCAAAACGGCTTCATTTGCAATCCCGATTCTTGAGCAACTCGATCCATTGCGCGAATGCAGAAACCCGCAAGCGCTAATCTTGGTGCCGACTCGAGAATTAGCTGAACAAGTATATCAGGAAATATTGAAGTTAGCCTATGGCTGTCCCACCCATGCCGCGGTTCTTTCAGGTGGAAAACTTCTTAATCGGCAAATGAAGCAATTAGCCGATGGGGTGCAAATTGTCGTTGGCACGCCAGGTCGCGTTATCGATCATTTGCAGCGCGGTACGCTGAAGTTAGACGACCTCTGGTGCGTTGTGCTCGACGAAGCCGATCGAATGTTGGATATCGGATTCCGACCCGACATCGAAAGGATCTTGCGACGCTGTCCCAAAGACCGCCAAACTCTGTTACTCAGCGCCACATTGGCACCTGAAATTCAAAAGCTGGCCGATAGATATTTGGTCGAGCCAGATCGTGTTGATTGTTCGAATAAAGAAATATCCGTCGATACGATTGAGCAGCGATATTTAACGGTAGAACCAGCAGAGAAATTTGATCTCTTGTTGGCCCTTTTAGAACGCGAGAAGCCACCGCAATCGATTATTTTTTGTCGAACAAAACGTGGTACCGATAAGCTGCATCGCGCTTTGGAAAAGAAGCTGATGAAGCAGCCTCAGTGGTCAAAAGTAAAACTTGGCTGCATTCACGGCGATATGAACCAACGTCAAAGAGATCGAGTCTTTGCTGACCTGAGAGCTGGTACGTTGCATATGCTGGTAGCGACCGATGTTGTTGGCCGCGGTATCGACGTGTCGGGTATTTCGCACATCATCAATTATGATATTCCACAAGACTGTGATGATTACGTTCATCGAGTCGGTCGAACAGGTCGAATGGGACGAGAAGGAATTGCCTTTACATTCGTTTCCAAAGACCAGGGAGAGCAACTGACCGGGATCGAGCAGCGTATCAATCGATTGTTGATTCGCGATCCTCTCGCAGAAGAGTTGCGTGGCAAGACCACAACCACTCCAGTGGCTGCGAGTTCTACAGATGTAGCGGCTCCTCCTGTCGAGCCAGCGAAACCAACTCGTTCCCGCTTATTTCCGATGCGCAAGCCAATCAATGAGCGACTCTCTCGCATGGGAGGCCGCGAATAGCGAGCCTCACCAGAAGACTCTAGTTGAGTTTCATCGTTTGGTTATTAAGTGGCTGGTGAGCGAAGCGAATAGAGTTACCTACGTCGCTTGGATTGCTGAGAGCTCTTCGTTTATGCCGGCGGACGATGTGAAGTCGGCTCCGCTTTACGCTCCTGAGACGTGCATCCCGACTAAGTGTCCAGTGCTAAAAGCGGCTTGAAAATTAAAACCGCCGATTGGACCATCGAGATTTAGAATTTCACCCGCTAAGTACAGGCCAGGAACCATTTTGCTTTCCATGGTTTGCGGGTTCACCTCACTGAGAACGACTCCACCGGCAGTGACCTCAGCCTTGGAGTAACCGCGCGTCCCGTGCAAAGGGATAGAGAAATTCTTGATTTTCTCTAAAAGATCGATTCGATTTTTCTTACTTACTTCCGCTAGCGGCTTGTCGAGCGATATTTGCGTGAGCTCGAGCATTGTTTGAGCGATTCGC
>JAUMAI010000797.1:0-706 GCA_032116775.1 Pirellula sp.
CGGAGCTCAAAGATCAGTTGCTTGGGGCGTGCTCCCGAGACGGCATACTCAAAGACCGTGGTCATCGTATCGGGGAATTGCTGATCGTCGTCGTAAACATACTTGCCGCCGACCGACGTGACTCGAGTCGGATGAGCATCGACGCCTAAGCCCCAACGTGCGATATCCAGCTCATGAACTCCATCGTTCCCCGCGTCTCCTGTGCCAAAGTCATACCACCAATGCCAAGTGTAATGAGCGCGATTGCTCTGGTACGGGACCATCGGAGCTGGGCCTATCCAGGTATCGTAGTCAATGCTGGAAGGTGGGTCCGAAGGAGAGGCCTTGCCGATAGGGCCACGGTATTGAACATCCCAAGCCTTGGCCACAATCACTTCGCCGATCACACCATCGTGAAGTAGCTTCATAGCTTGGCGAATCCAAGATGCAGATCGACTTTGCGTGCCATGCTGAACTACCAGTCCTGTTTTTTGAGCAGCTTCAACCAGTAGTCTTCCTTCACGCACGTTATGCGAACATGGTTTTTCCACATACACATGCTTGCCTGCTTGTAGAGCTAATAGGGCGGCGGGGGTGTGCCAGTGGTCGGGTGTTGCAATAGAGACCGCATCAATTTGGTCATCTTCCAAAAGCCGTCGGAGATCGTTTGTGGTCTTCGCTTGTGGTGCGATGGCCGACGCTTCTTTCAGTCGTTCCGTATCCGCAT
>JAUMAI010000797.1:716-3257 GCA_032116775.1 Pirellula sp.
CCGCATCACACAGCCAAGCTACCGTAACATTCGGCTGCTCCAAATAAGACTTGAGATGCCCGCGACCTTGGCCGCCAAGTCCTATAACTCCAACGCGAAGATCGCGTGATTCAGAGCCAGCAAACACCCCATGAGCCAGCGTACTTGCTACAGCAGACGTAGCTGCTGTGGTAGCTATGAATTGACGACGCGATGTGTTGGCAAGATCGTTGGTTGGCGGAATGCGTAGCGACATTGGCGATTCTCCGAAGAGTAAGCAGCCGAGTGTGGTGTTTGGTACTGAGTCAGGGACAAACGCAAGCTTGATGAAGACTTAGGCTTTGGAGGGAACGTGGGGCTGGCGAAATCAAGGATCACGGCAGATCGTGGCGCACTATTTTTCGATCGTTTCAGATCTCAAGATAGTGTTTTTTTGCAAGCAGGCTCGATAAGACCGTTGAGTCTAGCAGGCGCAGAGTTCCCCAAAAAGATGGCTCAGAAAGAAGTGGCCAAAAGATGGCAAAGTAAGCCTGTCGGCAGCTTAGGGAGAAGTCGTTCGCCGAGGGTAGTGTTTCAGGCCTGCCTAGGGCCATTTGCCGAACTTCTCGGGGCCCAGTGAAGACTCCGAGAGTTCGGTTCTAGCAAAGCTGCCCGCACTATTCGAACTGTTTTACGAATAGTGATTGCCAATTCATGCAGTGTGGTTTAATAGAATCTAAAGCACTGCGTTGCAGCGAATCGCGATTACTTGGGTAGCAAACTCATCACTTGGGTGCTAGGTCTCGCGATGATGTGAGCCGCGATGAGTTTTCCAAGGCCTTCGACTTTGGACTTGCCTGACTCAATTGCCGCGCTAACGGCCGCCACATCACCACGAATAACAACCGTGATATAACCGCCCCCTAATTTTTCTTTAGCAACGACTTCGACGTTGGCTGATTTGCAAGCCGCATCAATCGCTTCGAAGACTGCGGTGAATCCTTGGGTTTCGATAAAGCCGAGCGCGAGCGAATTGGGGGAACTCATGGGAGACTCCTGAGATTTTGGCGAAGATGAATTTGTATCGTTAGTTACGGGGTGAATGTCCAGAACCACGTTTTGTTCTAGTAATGGACTTCGCTCCTGTTTACTGAGTATTCCTTTGGCAAAGGCTTGTGCGTCGGGTCTTGGCAGTAAGGTGGTTATCGGCTTGGCACCCATGCGCTGGGCGGCCTGCTCACCGGCAGCCAACGCGGAACGCACTGCAGCAACACTTCCTTCGATTTTGATCACGGTCCCTAGAAAGTCGTTAAGCTCCGCCTGTACGACTCGAATCTGTGCCCCTTTTTCCATGGCATCGAGCCCAATCATGGCAGGAGTGAAGCCGTTGACTTCGAATATTCCAATTGCCTCTAGTGGATTGGTCATGCCTGATGTCCGAGGGGTGCGCGATTTTGAAGAAAGTGAACTGTCCGCAGTAGTATAGGATAATTACGGTTGTCTTGGATTTCGAAGGAAATAAAAACGTCCATCTTCCGCTCCTCCGATGAAATCGGGGACCCCATCGGCATCGAAATCAGCGGTAGCAGGGCTGACGTCGTGCCCTTCGATATTCTGTTTGGCTAAACTTCCTTGGGATTTGAACTGCCATTTCCCTTCTCGTTCCCCCAGGCCAAGCCATAAATCCGCATTTTGAGAATTTAAGAGAATATCGGTAATACCGTCACCATTCCAATCGGTCAGGCACCATTTCCTGCGGCCACTGGCCCCAGCCGTTTTGTCATTGAAGCGAAGCGGTTGGCCATTGGGATCTACCAGTAGCCTTTCAGAGGGGGCCAGTCTGCCATCTGTAAGGCGCTTGAAAACTACAGGATACCCCTCCGGATCCAAGACCAGCAGATCGGTTTTTCCGTCACCATCCCAATCGGTCGCGATCGGAGTTGTGCGCCACTGTGTGACCAATTCTGAGGCTTTCGGTGTCCACCACGTCCAGGCTGGTTTGGGTGCAGTACCGGTCCACGCAACTTCGACCGATTGAGGTGCTTTTAGCTTTGGGGCTGTACGGGTCCCAATATTCTCGAGCCACTCTATCTTTCCCCAGATCGAGTTGTAGATGATGTCTGGTAAATCATCCTGATTCCAATCGGCAATCGAAAAGGTAGTGTAGCCCCATTTCGCTTCAGCAGGTCCTTGGATACTTCCATTCGGACCTGCCATAATCCGCAACGGTTTACCATCAACGAGAAGTTTGCGAGGCGCATGCCACATCGGCGATTGGTCGGTTGACATTCCCAAGTTTTCGAAAAACTCGATGTAACCTGCCGTATTACCTGAAAGCAGATCGGTGTCTCCGTCGCCGTCCCAGTCGAAAGCGAAAGGAGTCGCCAGGGCGCCACTCTTCAACGTGTCAGCTCGTTGTTGAAAATATCGAGCCGTGTCAAAGATCGGTGAATTAAGCGAGTCGCGCTTACCGCTATTTCTGAGCCATGCGACACGCCCATCTTCATCCCCCACAATTAAATCGACCTCGTTATCGCGATCCCAATCAAAAGCAATGGGAACAATCATTTGCAAGTCCATGCG
>JAUMAI010000798.1:0-1944 GCA_032116775.1 Pirellula sp.
GTGGAATTGGCAATCGGGATTGACCGAGATGAGGCCTTGGAGCCAGCGGACACTTTCCTCGACGGTTCTTTCGTGGGAGTCCAGGGCGCTCCAACGGAAGTCGAAGATGTCTCCGCCGAGGATGAAGGTACTGGACTGTGCGACGGCCGATTCGATGGCGCGTTGGACTTTCGGCCCGGAGCTTCGGCGGGAGAACAGGTGCAAGTCGGAAACGAAATGGGCTTTAGGCAGCTTCATGGAATCGGCGTAAGGGACGCAAAAGAAGAGCTACTGGCGGGTCATTCTAGGGGATCTGTGGCGATTGGCTAGTTCATCGACGCAAGGACCAGGAACGGTGATTCATGGTGATCACTATTCCCGCAGGGTTAGCTTGAACTTCTGAAGCAGCCATTTGAGTAAGACTTTTTGGTCGTCGATAGTCGCACGGCGGACCTGCGCCAGCAGATGGATCTGGTCTGGTTTGGGAAGGCTCGAATTTTGAAGTCCTTCGTTACAATTCGTGCAGACAGCGCGTAGATTTTGAGGTGAATCATCACCTCCCTTAGATTTATCGAGGATATGCCCCATAGTTAGGCGTACGGTTCGATCTTTACCAAGTGGATCCGGATCACCTGCGGCAACGCCGCACATTTGGCATGTGTAGCCGTTGCGTTCGAGAACCCAAGCTCGGGTTTCTTTTGAAATGTTTCGTTTGAATGCAGGAGTTCTTTTCTTCGTATCAAGCCTGTATTGATTTGGCTTTAGCTCTGCGCGGTCTTTGTGTGAAAGAATCTGATAGCCGTCCTCGTTTCTCAATTCCCGGACTCGCCGAGCCCACTCCACAGCTCCGCCACTTGCGGCCTGAATGTCGCGAGATTCAAGAATTGTTCCAAGATTGGCAAGAAAGTAATCGAGGATCAGCTGTTTAGAGCTCTTACGACGCGCCATCGATACCTCTTTTATTTGCGCATTGCGCGTATTCCGGGTTCAATTCAACCAACACAGCGTTTCGCTCGAGTTGATTTGAGACAAGTCCAGTAGTTCCGGATCCGCCAAAAGGGTCGAGTACCCAGTCACCTTCACGTGAGCCGAGCAAAATGCATCTTCTTGCTAGTTCACGTGGAAAAGCGGCAGGGTGGCCATAGGTACTTGGGTCAGGTCCTAGAACCCAATAGTTGCGAAGATTTGCACCTGAATCTTCTCGCACCGCCTTAGAGTCGTAGTAGTACGTTGGGGACTTCGCGAATAGGAAAATCTCCTCGGTCGCATTGGTTGGTCTATTCTTTACGCTTTCGGGCATAGCCGTCTTTTTGATCCATGCAATTTTGGACCTGAGTATCCAGCCATCTTCCTGTAGTGCAAAAGCGACTCGCCATGGAAGGCCCATTAGGTCTCGATCTTTCAATCCCCAAACGTCCGGTACTTTACAATTTCGTTTCTGAATAAGTTTTTTCGTGTTGCCGACGATTGCATTGGGGCCACACCGTCCGGTTCCTCCGTTTCTGGCATACCCGTCACCTATGTTCAGCCACAGCGTCCCGTCGTCTCTGAGCGTCCTACGAACTTCGCGGAAAATCGAAACAAGGTTTTTAACGTAAAGATCTGGTGATGCTTCGGCTCCGATTTGGTCCGGATGATCGTAGTCTCGTAACCCCCAATAAGGAGGTGAAGTTACGCAGCATTGGATATGGTTTGCTTGGAGCTTTGGAAGTTCTTTTGCGCAATCGCCATTCAAAACAAGAAGTTCTACTTCTCGTCCAAGTTTCAGTTTTAGCTGTGTCACGATACAAAACCGTTTCCAATTAAGTGGTTTCTGATATGAATGAGCGGGTGAATGGTAATCTACATGAGACAGTCCTTTCGGAGGCTCAGACGGTGCAGAGTTTGACGGCTTGGGACAAGCTGGTCATCGCATCGCGGGTGGGGAGAAACTCATGTGCGATGTAGCCGTTAAATCCGGTATCG
>JAUMAI010000799.1:0-3039 GCA_032116775.1 Pirellula sp.
GCTGGAATTAGAAAGCTTCACTGGCGTGATGCATTATCTGCTCTATTTGATCGTGACGATGGTCTTGGCGGTGGTATCAGGCTTGGCTATCGCTGAACCATTAGCGAAACCAGGACAAGGTAAGGCCGGGCCTGGTGGAAGTGGAAAGAAAGCGGTGCAAGTGGCTCCGAAAGCGGCGACTCCCGCACCGGCAGCAGCCTCATCCGGTCCCGCAGCACCTTCTTCGGCACCCAACGCGCCAGCTACTCCTCCTCCAGCAGCTCAAACTCCAGCGAAGTGAAACGGTGATGGATCGCAAAAGGATACCCGAACTAGGAGCATTGGAAGAACAACGCAGGTTAAT
The DNA here is from genome assembly GCA_032116775.1 of Pirellula sp. GTDB lineage: Bacteria > Planctomycetota > Planctomycetia > Pirellulales > Pirellulaceae > JAFLCP01. The sequence continues at coordinate 344 of JAUMAI010000799.1, forward strand.
TCGTTTGCCTCCCGAGACCGATATTCCAGTCACGTCTCGAGTGATGCGAATCGTTGACTCGGCTCCTTTTCGTCGCTTGAGCCAGATAAGTCAGTTGGGACTGGTATCGTTGGTTTATCCTGGGGCAAATCATTCGCGCTGGGAGCATTCGCTGGGCGTGTATCGTTTGGCCCTGCGCTTGCTTAATCGACTTTCTTCCGATCAACGATTTTGTGAAATCGTAACCAATCAACAGGCGGAGCTGTTTGTTCTAGCCGCACTGCTGCATGATGTTGGGCATTGGCCCTACTGCCATCCCTTAGAGGACATGGCGCTGCCCGAGATCCCGCGCCATGAAGATCTGGCGCGGGAACTCATCTGTGAGGGTCCGATTGCTGCGCTTATTCGTAGCGATTGGAGTATGGAGCCCGAAGAAGTGGCTGACCTGATTGCCCCTGATAAGTCTCAGCGTCGTACCGATCTGTTATACAACATGCTCAGTGGGCCAATCGATATTGATAAGATGGACTATCTCAATCGAGATAGTTTTCATGCGGGAGTGCCTTACGGTCGCAATTTTGATCAACAACGCCTGATATCGAGCATGTGCTTAGGCGATAATGAGCGGGAGTTAGCGATTGTCGATAAGGGGCGGACGGCCGCGGAGATGATGGTCTTCGCGCGGTATGTGATGTTCAGTGAGGTTTATTGGCATCATGCTGTTCGTGGCGGCACAGCGATGTTACAGCGGGCGGTATTCCGATTGCGAAATGCGGGGCAGTTGCGGTCATGGCAACGAATGACCGAAAGCGAAATGGTTAATTCGCTGCGAGGTTTGGCCGCCAACAGCCGCGGTGCCGCTTTGGTTGAAGGATTGTTTGGTACGCAGAGACAACTCTACAAACGTCTCTGTCAATTTAATTTCGTAGAGCAACCCGAAATGCATCGGCAACTGGCCCGTAAGCCATTCGACGTACTGGTTGAAATCGCGGAACGATTTGCCAAGTTAGCGAGCCAGCGTTTTGGTGTATCTATTCATCCGGATGATGTGCTGATCGATGCACCCCCCGTGAAACTCGAGGTTCAATTTAAAGTGCAAGTGAAATCCTCGAGTGGCTTTCATAGTTTGGGAGATGTCTCTCCGGTCGTACAAACTCTGGCAACAAAGCAGTTTGATGATTACGTGAAAAAAGTTCGACTCTTCGTGGCGCCCCAATTAAAGTCGGTCTTCCACGAGCCTCAAGAAATACAAAACCTGCTTCAGCAAGCGATCGCTGAAGCAGGTTAGTTAGAGTCGAATTACTAATTCTGTGAGACTCGATCGAGCCTTAAGCAGCTCGGCGATAATAACCTTCTCGGTAGAAGCGACTGATCGTAGCAACCACCTGATCCTGCTCGGCAGAGGTCATTTCCGGATAAACCGGGATATGCAATATTTCGGCTGCTGCTCGTTCGGTTTCGGGCAACGAGCCTTCGGCGTAGCCTAGCGAGGTAAAGCACTGCTGACGGTGAAGTGGAATCGGATAGTAAATCTCCGAACCAACTTGCTGTTCAGTTAAATATTGTCTTAGTGCATCGCGTCGACTGCCACTGATACGCAAGGAGAATTGATTCCAGACGTGATAGGCAGCTGGATCGCGATAGGGTAGGCCGATCTCGTCAGCTATTCCGGCAGCCGTGAACATGTCCATGTAGCGAGCGGCATTATCGCGACGTTTTTGAGTGTAGCTTGAAAGGTGATCGAGTTTGACATTGAGGACAGCAGCCTGAATCGTATCCAAGCGGCTATTGATACCGACAACTCGATGATGATACCGCGGTTGCATACCGTGGTTGGCAAACAACTTTAAGCGTTCAGCTAGTCGCGAATCGTTGGTGGTCATCATGCCACCATCGCCCATTCCACCGAGGTTTTTGGTGGGATAGAAACTTAGTCATCCCATATCGCCCCAGCAACCGGCAGCACGGCCATGATAGGCAGCACCGATCGCTTGAGCGGCATCTTCGATAACTACGATGCTTCGTTCGGCTGCAAAGCGACAAATGCGGTCGATCTGGGCACACTGACCAAAGAGATGAACTGGGATGATAGCTCGTGTTTTGGAAGTGGTGACTGCTGCGATGGTCGCTTCAGTCACGTTGTAGGTTCGTGGATCGATATCCGCAAAAACAATTTTGCATCCTAACCGCCAGACGCAACTGGCAGTCGCAAAAAAGGTGAAGCTAGGAACAATCACTTCGTCATCAGGCTCTAGGTCAAGCGCCATGAGAGCCAGCAGTAACGCGTCACTGCCCGAGGCACAACTGATCGCATGTTTAGTTTGGCAGACTTCTGCAATTCGTTGCTCCAGACGCTCGACGTCTGGGCCATGGAGGAAACGACCGCTGTCGACAACTTTTGAAATCGCTTCGCGTACTTCCTCGCGTATTTCCCAATTACCGCGGTTGACATCCAGTAACGGAACGGGGCGTGAATTGGCAGTCTTATTTGGACTCGCGCTATTTTGAATCGCCATGGAGAATGCTTCCGTGCATCATTGTTTCTGGAGATTTCCGGCGTGTGTGGCTGCCTTGCCACACACGTCACGGAATCTGATTCAGGAGAAAATAACTATCTCTCAAACCGCAGGTCAATAGAAACTCTAACTCTGAGTTCTCTTTTCGCTGGCGTTGCGATAATCGACCACGTTCCAAGCTAAGCCTAATGCTTGCATTAA
>JAUMAI010000800.1:0-8175 GCA_032116775.1 Pirellula sp.
TGCAGTCAGCCCGACAACTTCCGCCGACAAAGTCCCCCGCGATCTTGAATTAGCCGTCGACTGCCAACGTCGCCTCAATCTATTTGAAGACCTCGACAAATTACTCTCTGAATCCACAGAACAGCACGCCAATAACTGGCAACTACTGATGCAGGCTGCCAAACTCATTGACTCGAGCCCACACTATGGAATTGTGGCCGATCAAAAATTTCATCGGGCACCATCGAATCGTCAAACGGGTAGCTGGATCAACGCTTCCGAGCAAGATCGACAACAAGCTTTGATTTGGCTCAATCAAGCTCTCGCTGTTTCTCTAAAATCTGTCGATGAAGGCAAAATCGCTACCAAGGATTTAGGCAGCTTGCATGTACTCTTTGCGCAGTTGCTGCTGCAGCATCGCAACGATCGATTCGCTTGGCGCTTGCAACAAAAGACAAATCTGGAAAACAAGCCAGACTACCTCGACTTCGAAGCTCCTTCTGAAAACACCATGCGGTTTGCTCCGGTCACTGCTGCTGGAGAACCAGTTCTATACTCCATCCCCAAAAGCTTCGGCGAAGCCATCAACGATGGAGAACGTATTCGCTGGCTGCTTGAACAAACAATTGAAATCTCTCCCGAAAATGCGGCGATCGCTAAGATCATGTGGGGCGACTTCCTCAATAGCCAATTCTCGGTCGATACTCTGCAACAAGATTTCTGGCTCTTTCGCACCAACGAAGATGACGCAACCGACAAAGACAAAGCTGAGACTGCCGAAAACAAAACCGGAATTTTTCAAATCCACACACTCCGCGATGAAGAAACTATCGCTCGCTTAGCCAGTGGCATCAAACGCTTTTCCTTAGCCGACACGTTCAACCCCATCAAGATTTATCAGGATATCGCTAAGACCACAGCTCCTCAGGCCTATGAATCAAAACAACGTTTAGCAACTATTTATATGAATCGCCGGCAGTACACTCGCGCTGCCGAAATTCTTAAGCAGATGGCCGCTAGCAGCAACGATAATTGGGCCAAGCAGCAATTAGCTAATATCGTCGAACCGCGTGCGCAATTCGATCCACAACCATCGCAGTTGGCCGGACAAGGCGCTACCGCAAGTCTCCTTTTTCGAAATGCAAAATCCGCAAACTTTACCGCTCACCAAGTTGATGTCGAGAAGCTTCTAGCCGACATCAAAAAATTCTTTCAAGATGCACGCGGACAACAGCGTCCAGCCTTTGGTGGTATCGAGGGAGCCTACCCACCCAACATTGAGAATCCACAAGAACTCTTTCAGAAACTAGAACTAAAGCGATATATCACCACCAAAGTCGCGGAATGGAACCTGAAACTCGAACCTCGCGACAACCATTGGGATCGACGCATTGACGTAGCTACACCGCTACAAAAAGCTGGACTCTATGTGGTCACTGTTAATCTTGACGATAACCAACATACAGCCCGCACCCTGATGTGGATTCAAGACACCGCTCTCGTCCGCAAGCCGCTCGGCGAAAAACAACTTTACATGGTTGCTGATGCTAAGACGGGCAATCCGATCGCGGGAGCAAACGTTGAATTTTTCGGTTTCGGCATGACTCACGATCCAAATGGTGGCAGAGGAATCTGGAAGGTAAAGAATTTTGCCAAACGCTCCGACGCTCAAGGTCAAGTCATCCTTTCCGAGACTGAATATGAGGACAATCTGCAGTGGCTTACGATCGCGCGTACCAATGACAAACGCTTAGCCTTTTTCGGAATCGATGGGCTGTGGCGTTCACTCTATCAACCACAATTCTACTCGGCTCAAAAAGCTTATGGCGTCAGCGACCGTCCCATTTATCGCCCCGGCGATACTTTGCATGCCAAGTTCTGGCTCGCTACGGCAAGCTACTCACCAGACATTCCGACAACCCCTGCGATTGGCGAAGAATTTACGGTTCAAGTAACCGACCCACAAAACAAAGTTTTCTGGACAGGCACTGTAAAAACGGATCAATTCGGCGGCGCGGAAATCGAAATTCCGCTCAGCAAACAGTGCAGCCTCGGTTCGTATCAATTCATGCTCATAGGAAAAAATGGACCACTCGGAACCGAACTCATTGTGCGAGTTGAAGAGTATCGCAAGCCGGAATTCGAAGTCAAAATTGAATCCCCTTCTGACCCGATCAAACTCGGTGAAAAGTTTAAAGCGAAAGTCGAAGCAAAGTATTATTTCGGAACGCCCGTATCCGGTGCCACCGCCACGATTCGTGTCGAGCGTACCGCCTACAACGACGAATACTACCCAGTCGCTCCATATGACTGGTGCTACGGCCCAGGCTATTGGTGGTACGCGTACGATTATCCTTGGTACCCAGGCTGGGCTCGCTGGGTCGGCTGTCGACCACCACATCCTTTCTGGTTTCCTCGATTTGGTAACGAACCGCCCGAACTGGTCCTCGAACAACAACTCACTCTCGATCAAGAGGGTAGGGGAGAGATCGAGATTGATTCGGCCTTGGCAAAAGCGATCCATGGAAAACAGGACCATCGATATAACATTTCGGTAGAGGTTCGCGACGCCTCTCGCCGAGTCATTACCGCCAACGGACAAGTCATCGCTTCGCGAGAAGCTTTCAAGATTTACTCCTGGCTACATCGCGGATACTACCGCGTCGGCGATAAGATCCAAGCTAATTTCCAGGCTCGTACACTCGGGGGCAAACCTGTCACAGGCTCTGGCAAGCTTTCACTACTGCGCATCGAGTACGATGCGCAGCGTCAACCGATTGAATCGGTGGTCGAGCAATGGGATGTCAAGACGGATAACGATGGCCAACTTGTCTATGACCTAGAGGCCAAACGCAGTGGTCAGTATCGACTCAAGTTAGAACTGACCGACAACGCTGAACACACCGTCGAAGGTGCATATATCTTCACGATCCGTGGTGAGGCGGACCTAGGAAGTAACTTCCGGTTCACTGGCTTGGAATTAATCCCAGATCTGCAGCAATACCAGCCAGGCAACAAGGTAAAACTACAAATCAACGCAGATCGCGATGATGCCATCGTTGCCTTGTTTATTCGCCCAGAAAATGGTGTCTATCCAGCCCCTCAGTATGTGAAGCTACAAGGCAAAACGAAGATCGTTGAGATTCCAGTGCTCGCCAGCGATCAACCGAACTTCTTCGTTGAAGCCATCACCATTTACGGAGGTGAAGTCCACTCAGCCGTTCGAGAAATCATAGTACCTCCTCAAGACCGAGTGCTGAATGTGAAACTCACTTCGAATAAAGCCGAATACCTGCCAGGCGAAGAAGCTGAAGTCGAAGTACAAATCACGGACCCGACGGGAGAACCCGTGGTCGGGTCGACCGTGTTAGCTGTTTATGATCGAGCCCTTGAAGCTTTAGCGGGTGATGTGTTGCCTCGCGACATTCGTGAATTCTTCTGGAAGTGGCGACGTCATCATCACCCATTCACACTCGAAAACCTATCTCGAATCGCATATCCAATCTACCTGGAACACATCGCAGCGATGAGCCCAATTGGGATTTTCGGCCAAAACCTGGCTGATGATGCTGACAACTTCGACCGCACCAAAGGTGGTCTGGCGAATAGAAAGCCTGGCGGTATGCGAGGTTTTGGAGGTGGTGCAGTGATGCGTAGCGCAGGTGGTCGCGGTGAAATGGCGGCACCTATGATGGCTGATGCAGCCCCCGCAGGCGCTGCGATGATGAAAGGGGCCATGGCTGATGCCCCTATGGAAGCTGCTATGCGAGGAGGAGGTGGTGGTGGTGCGCCAGAAATCAAGGCACCCAAAATTCGACAAGATTTCGCAGACTCTGCTTTCTGGCTCGGCAATGTCGTCGCCGATGACTCAGGAAAAGCAACTCTCCGCTTCAAAATGCCCGAAAGCTTAACAAGCTGGTCGATCCGATCGTGGGCAGTTGGCTCCAATGTCCGCGTCGGCTCCGCTGCAACCACAGCTGTCACGCGCAAGAACTTGATGGTCCGCCTGCAAACACCACGCTTTTTAGTTGAGCGCGACGAAGTCACTATCTCTGCGTTGGTGAACAACGAACTCAATGAAGCTAAAGATGTGAAGGTTCGCCTCGAAATCGATGGCGAAACACAATTACAGCTTCTATCGGCCAGCGAACAATCTGTGCGAGTCGAAGCCCGCGGCCAGACTCGTGTCGATTGGAAATGTAAAGCCATCGCCGAAGGCGAAGTCACGTTGCGAACTATCGCCATCACCGATACCGAAAGCGATGCGATGCAACTGAAATTCCCAGTTATCGTCAACGGAATCCTCAAGACAGAAAGCTTTGCAGGCACTATTCGCGGTGAGAAAGCGTCCAGTAGCGTTAAATTGTCTGTGCCAGCAGAACGCCGTCCAGAACAATCTCGTCTCACTGTCCGCGTCTCTCCTTCATTAGCTGCAGCCATGATTGATGCATTACCTTACATGGTCGAATATCCGTACGGCTGCACCGAGCAAACTCTCAATCGCTTCCTACCCACGGTGATCACCCAACGGACGTTGCAGAAGATGCAACTGAATTTGGCAGACATCGCGAAGAAACGAAACAACCTCAATGCTCAGGAGCTTGGACAACCAGAAGAGCGTCGCGCCCAGTGGAAACGCTTTGATAACAACCCCGTATTCAGCGAAGCCGAAGTTGCCTCCATGGTGGAACAAGGCGTCAACAAACTCACCGACATGCAAAATGGAGATGGAGGCTGGGGCTGGTTCAGCGGCGTCGGTGAACAAAGCTGGCCTCACACCACCGCTGTTGTCGTGCGTGGACTCTTGATCGCTCGAGACAACGACGTCGCCATCGTACCAGACGTACTTGAACGCGGCCTGCAATGGCTCGAGCAGTACCAACTGAATGAACTCCAAAAGCTGAAGAATGCCGAGTCCAAAACAGATCCATATAAAATCGCTCCCGATAATACCGACGCCCTCGTTTTCCACGTCTTAGTGATGGCAGATCGCTTGAATCCTGAGATGCAGACCATGCTGGTCGAAAAACGAGAAGCATTATCGGTGTACAGCAAGTCTCTTTTGGCCATCGCGACCCACAAAACGGGCAACATGGAACAGACAGACCTGCTACGACAGAATATCGAACAGTTCTTAGTCCAAGATGCAGAAAACGAAACGGCTTTTCTGAGAGACAACTCGCCGTGGTGGTACTGGTATGGCAGTGAAATCGAAGCGATGGCAACCTATCTAAAATTGCTGACTCGCATCGATCCTCAAAGCCCGATCGCTCCGCGCATGGTTAAATACTTACTCAACCAACGAAAGCATGCAACGTACTGGAACAGCACGCGTGATACTTCGATGGTCATTGAAGCCTTCGCGGATTACTTAACTGCCACCGACGAAATGAAACCAAATATCACTGCCGAAGTCTGGTTGGACGATAAGCGCTTGGGAACAGTCCAGTTTACCCAGGACAACCTATTCGATGTGAATAACACCATTGAAATCGTCGGCGACGCGCTCACTACCGGAGAACATCAACTGGAAATCCGCCGCACCTCTGGCACTGGCGCGATTTACTGGAACGCTTATCTGACGCAATTCACTCGCGAAGAAGAGATCGCTGCCGCTGGTTTAGAGGTCAAAGTCGAACGCCGCTTCTATCGACAGGACCGTATCAAGAAAGATCTTTCTTTGGCGGGCGATCGAGGAGAGGTGGTGGATACCGAACGATCTGCACTCACTCGCATTTCACTGGAAGACCTGCAAGACCTACCGAGCGGAACATTAGTCGAAGTCGAACTCTTAATTGAATCGAAGAATGACTACGAGTATTTATTGCTGGAAGATCGTAAACCTGCTGGCCTGGAAACCGTCGATACACAAAGCGGTTATTTTTACGCCAGCGGACTGAGTGCCTATAGAGAATTACGCGATCAGAAAACCGCATTTTTCCTCAGAGCCTTACCTCGTGGTAAACACTCCATTCGTTACCAACTACGAGCAGAGGCACCGGGAACATTTACAGCATTGCCAGCCCAAATCTCTGGAATGTATGCCCCAGAACTCGCTGGCAACTCTGAGGACTTCGATCTGAAAGTTGTTGAATAAGCTTTCTACATTCACACTGGTGAATCATTTCTGACAACTCTAAAGTTGCAGTCGCTCACACGACTGCAACTTTTTTTGTAGTTTGGCCACTGCCAAGTTGACCGAAAAAATCATTCGAGCTGACTGCTGTCGAAACTATCTCCTGCTGCTCGCGTACACAGAGCGGCCATCACCTCTAACGAAATGGACTCAGCCAAGAATTGTACATGCCCATCAGCAAACAACACATCAATTCCATCAGGATGAAAACTGTACGGCTCATTATCATTGCGAGCGTTCATCGCACGAGTACAACCATTTTTGATAGTGCAGCCTTCTTGTTCGCCATTGATCGAGGAACCATCCAAGCTAAAAGCACTTTCACTATCGGCCCACCCGATACCTTGATCGTTATTTAGATCAGGTCGGACTTGACGTCCACGAAAAACGATGGGCCTTCCCGCGCACTCGACGACACATAACGTCTGAGATGTACCGTCGGTAATATCTCCAAATCGTGTCCTCGAATTTCTATGCATGACTGCAAAACGATTTTGCGAGTTATAGAACTGTTGATCGATCGAAGCGGGTTGCACACCTTGGATCGCTTCATAATCGGTGGCAGCCAGTGGCAAATTCAACTGCAAGGCAGGACGAGGTGACTTGGCAATGATCGATAAAGGAGCCGTCAGTTGGGGCGTAGAGGGACAACGAAAAATGTCCAATGGAATAGCGGCTACTGCGAGATTGGTTCCCTCCCACCAATTGATAGAAAAGTTGTACAACCGATGCGGATTGCGTTGCTCCAAGTAGGGCAACAGCAGCGGCCTCCAACCGACAAATTTTCCTGCTGGGTTCCCTGGTCCAGATATGGTCCAACCGGACGCTGGAAAAGTTCGCTCAACTTCGTGAAAAAGATGCAACGCCTGACCTTGTTGGCGAAGGTTATTAAAACAATTGATGCGCCTCGAAGCCTCACGCGATTGCTGAATAGCTGGCAAAACGATGGCCGTCAGTAGTCCTAAAATGCTTAGAACCACTAACAACTCGACCAAAGTCAGCCCGCTAATTCCTCGTCTGGACATCATAGCTACCCCCTTCCGAACCGCGCCCTCGGAGACACCCCCTCCTACCGTAGGACCCCTCACAAGTATTGATTATTAATGCTAAAGCGTACTAGCACCTCAAAAATAGCCAAAAATCTTCGCTTAACCATGCTGCAAATGTAGGTGAGTACTAGTCAAATCGCCCTAACACTCCCAAAATATGGGGTATGTTTGCTTTGGTTTTGCTGACGAATCGATCTTAATCGTGCAGCATCACCACCCATCTGAAGGGAACAATAGCTTCCCACATTGTAATTGTTAATTTGGTGAAAATCATGTCAATTCGCCTTCTCATTGCCGATGATCATCCGCTGATCCGTGCTGGTCTTCCCATTATGCTCGAGGGGTCGGGAATAGAAGTTGTTGGAGTATTAGGAAGTGCTGAGGCAACCGAGGCACAATACGCCGAACTTAAGCCAGATGTCATCTTAATGGATGTGCGAATGCCAGATGACGATGGCCTGCTGGCTTTGGATCGAATTCGAGCCCAAAATCCGGACATCAAGGTCGTTATGTTCTCGGCCTGGGATAACATGACCTTTGTGGCTCGAGCAGTTGCCCTAGGTGCCCTAGACTATGTCCTCAAGTCATGCTCTCGTGACGAATTGATCATGGCGATCAAAAATGCAGCCGCCAGAATTGATGAGCCAATCGGAAAAGATTTCCGCCGACTTCAGTTGCTCATGAATCGCATCAAACGCATGGAACCTGTGGATGGAACGCGGTTATCTCCGCGTGAATTGCAGGTTGCCACCAACATTGCCCTTGGTCTTTCCAACCGAGAAATTGGTTTCTCCATGGGTATCAGTGTTGAAACGGTCAAAGAGCACGTGCAGAATGTTTTGAGAAAGATCCCTGCAACCGACCGCACGGCAGCAGCTGTTTGGGTGATTAAGCAGGGGTTGATGGAAATTTAATCCGCCAGCTTCTTCTTACCTCGAAAGCCTCTCATGAATTGTCTCAAGCCGCTTCGTTGCGCGAGCGTCTTTGTTCCACGCTTTTTTTTAACAGCTC
>JAUMAI010000801.1:0-2823 GCA_032116775.1 Pirellula sp.
AAGCCATGGCCAAGTCCATTGAAATTGTTGAGTTGGGTCCGTGTATTGCTGCAATTCGTATGTGACAAGTGATCCGGTGAGGAGACCGCCGATGATGATAATGACCCGTTGAACAACAAGTATTGTCGCAAGTCCAGTGGCGCATGAGCTGCAGAGCGGAGTCTCAACATCGGTTACAGTGTAATGATGCTGTTTGGCGAAGAGTCCGGTTGTCTTCTCGTATCGCATTCCGCGGACCATGCAAGAGTGATCAGCGTCAGGCAATCCGCACTTCGCACAGGCGGCAGGCTCAACGATCGAGTTGCCGTCAAACATAGAGATGACTGTAGGGCATAACGACTGCGGTAACCGGGCCGCCGCCAAAACTCTATGATTTCAAAACCCGCGTCATCGGCGGCTCCGGTTGACCGCTTTGTTAGGGCAGGGCTTCAGATACCCATCGCTGCCTTGATCGCAGCTATGGCAACACCAGTACCGATCTTTTCGGCGCAAGCGAGCGCTGCCTTGCCAGCCGTCTTGAGGTATTCGAGAGCTTTAGCACCGTTTCCGTCTTTTGCTGATACCTCCGCATTGGCTACAGCGCCGATTGCGATATCGTTTTCGGCGCTCGCCGGTTCGTCTCTGAGGGCACGACGAATCCGCTCAAGTTCTTGAGCGAGAACGGGGAGTTCGAGATTCTTTGACTGGTCGTGCCATAATTGGTTGAACGTAATGTCATGCGCATGTGCATGTGGACCAACGGCACCTGCCTGGCCTGATACTTCGTACTTGTCATTCATGATATTGTCCCCTCCATTTATAACGATCTTCGTTTTCACTATCTCCGCGACACTCGACTTCTTGTCGTTCATTAACGATCCCGCAAAATCGGTAGCTGTGCTTACGACTGTTTTCAGGTCGCTACCTCCATTGATTTGGTGTACCAAATGCTTCATGACCTCCATGATGTCGTCATGCTCAAGCTTACCCAGTGGGACTGCTTGGGCAAGTTTAAGACTCTGCTCCCATAAAATGATTGCAGGAAGCTGCACCACCGAAACTTGCAGGCTCTTGAACTCTGACAGTGTTTCGTACCCACTGACACGCGTCTTGAGATCGTCCTTGCTGAAATAAACGTCAAGGGCGTTGCCGGTAAGGGCGTTCAAGTCTCGCCAATGCCTATCTATGAATGTTGGAAAATCTCCAGTGGAAAGGAAGAGAAACATTCCATGCATTCGAACGCTTTGATACCGGCGGAACGGAGTGCGATCTAAACGTGAATGCGTGTCGTGTCGGCGGCCCGACAAGAATCTTCGGATGCGCTGGAGAACCGTTTCTGAACCTTCGCCGCTCATCCAGCGCGCGACTTCTCTTCCGAAGGAAGCAGCGTTGCTGTATTGTTTTGCTTCGCAGAAGCATTGGACCAACTCGCGAACCTTATCACTCGGTATATCACCGTCGAGATCGAGAACTGGCTGTTCATCCAAAACCCAAGCGAGGAACTCTAGAGACTGCGCGAGGTTTTCGGGGAAATCCGTAACGTTAGAAAGAAAACGGCAAAGCTGATGATCAGTGACAATTGTCTGATCGTAACAGCTCCCGGTGAGAAGTTCTTCGAGGGAACTAACGAGACGGTACGCGGCCTGTTCGGGACCGTCTTCCAGTGATATAGGGTTAGTGCCGTCCTCTTCGTCTCGTCGTCGGTCTCCAGGGCGATCATCTCTGCGTCTGCCGGGCCCTCGTTCAACCTCGTAGTTTCGGACGAGTGTCGGCGGACATTTGGCGACAAAGTCGCGGAATTCTTGCTCAAGCTCTGAACCTATCCTTCGAATTGCAGCGTGAAGACGCTCACGGCCTCTCAAGCCTACACGCTCGTCGTCTAGCTCACGATCAACTCTCTCGCGAAACCCGGAACGACCGGACTCCGTGAGGAATTCACGCAACAATGGATGCAGGCCAGTTACCAGATAACCATATTCGCGTTCGCGGATGTACTCCATGCATTGGCCGCATCGGGCAAAGTGCTCCATTTGCGCCAAGACGCCGGACTCGCCAATCATTGGGCAGGACTGAAAGACCCGTAGCAGGAACAGAAGGTCGATTCGAGCGAATTCGCCTTTACCGATGTCCGCAGATCGGAGGTATTCAATCGCCAAACGCTGGAGCTGATCTCGGTTGAATCTCTCACGGCTGAGCCGAACTTGGCGTTCGCGGAGCCAATCGAGGAACTGGACAACTTGGTACGATGGGACGGGTATCATTCGCTTTTGCTCATCCGGTAAGGCTCTGGTACCCTAACGACTTTTAGACAGAAAAACGGAATTAGGCAGAAGCTGGAATCTGTCTAAATCGCTGAGAATGCTGTATAATCCCCAAAGTTCTGTCAAGCTTCTCTGAGCAGAGTATACCAAGAAGTTCGTGTTTTTGTCCATCCTCGAGTCTACACCGTGAATTCAGGAAGCCCTTCGAACCCGGAAAGACAGAATCATCACAGCCTGTCTCGAATGCGCAGCAGTCGCCGAAACTGCTGACTCAGGTGCGCAACAAAATGAGGGTGCTGCATTACTCCATCCGAACGGAGTCTGCCTATGTGGACTGAATTGTCAGATTTCTGAGGTTTCACCGCACTCCCGACGGAACCTGGCGGCATCCTTCAGAACTCCGGGGGCCAGAGATCTCTGCATTTCTCACTTACCTGGCTGTCGACCGTCAGGTTTCGGCGAGTACTCAGAATCAGGCGCTGTGCGCCATTGTCTTTCTCTATCGACAGGTGCTCGAACTGGATCCGGGTCGTCTGGATGGAGTACGGGCCAGGGGGTCGGAGCGGTTGCCCGTCGTGTTGTC
>JAUMAI010000802.1:0-14809 GCA_032116775.1 Pirellula sp.
TTTGGGTCACCCCTGCCGCCATTTCTTTTTTCTCTTCCCACCAACGCTCACCTTCATTCACCATGACTTATACATTTTCACGCTTTCTGCTCCTAACGCTCGCGATCTCAGCCACTTCGATGCTTAACTTGGTTTCTGGAGAGCGATTAGCGGCCCAAGAGCCTCAGTCGCAGCCAGCGGACATTATCGATAAACGCGCAATTCTAGTAGGGGAGAAATTCTGGGATAATCGTGATTGGGATTGGTATCTAGCAAACCTTCCGTTCATTGAGTGTCCTGATAAAGACATACAAACCACCTACTACTATCGCTGGGAAGTCGTTACCAAGCACCTCACTTACGGATCTCCTCGTTCAGGATATTCCTACACGGAGTTTATCGATCGACCTTTCTGGTCTGGACGCTACGGATCCATTAGTTGCCCTGCGGGCCATCAACTGTATGAGGTTCGCTGGCTAAGAGATCCTCGTTACTCGAGCGACTATTGCCGCTACTGGTTCCGTACCGCGGGTGCACAACCTAGAAATTACAGCACTTGGCTCGCCGATGGTGTTTATGCCACATCGCTGCTTCACCCCGCGCGTCAGTATTATCTCAATTTAATTCCCGACCTCAAAAACAATTGGGAAGGCTGGAAACGATCGCACTTCGATGATCCTACCGGTTTGTTCTGGCAGACAGGACACGACGATGGCATGGAGTTCAACATCAATAGTCGCCAGACTCAAGACATACTTCGTGGCGCACCTGCGTACCGGCCCACTTTGAATAGCTATATGTGGGCTGATGCTCTCGCGATTGCAAAATTTGCTGATTTATCGGGCGATACTGAGACGGCTAACGAATATCGCTCTCGGGCTGCCACCATCAAAGAACGCCTTCAACGCGACTTGTGGGATCCTCAGCGAAACTATTTCTTTCCTAAGTCACGTCGCGATGAAGAACTCGATGGCCATAGAGTAAAGGCAGGATCCTTGACCTATCAAACCGGCAAATTCGCCGAAAACCCACACGGTCGAGAACTGATTGGCCTGGTCCCCTGGCAATTCAATCTACCAGATCCGGGCTATGAAGCTGCTTGGAAATTCCTAATGGATCCGAAGTATTTCTTTGCTGCTTACGGACCGACGGTAACCGAAAGAGAAGATCCTTTGTTCTTAGTGACAAATCATTGTTGCTGGTGGAGCGGCCAATCATGGCCCTATGCAACCAGCCAAACACTCACCGCTATGGCGAATCTTTTGCATAATTACCAACAGAATGTTGTCACACGCGATGATTATTTACTCTTGTTACAAACCTACACTCGCACACATCAAAAGAATGACCAACCCTACATCGCTGAGGCAGCAAACCCAGACACTGGATCATGGGAGGGATATGATAACTACAACCACAGCGAGCATTACTTCCATTCAAGTTACTGCGATTTGATTCTCTCTGGCCTCGCTGGTATTAAACCGATCGCGTTAAGCGTTGATACCGAAGGCAAAGAAGTTGTTCGCACCAAAATTGATCCGTTGTTTCCTGCAGCCTGGGAGTATTTTGCAGTAGTCGATGCGCCTGTAGGAGGACGAAGACTTTCTTTGCTCTGGGACAAGTCTGGTCAGAGGTACAAGAAGAAAGCTGGCCTTACTATCTTGATCGATGACCAAGTTGTTGCTCATCGCAGCGATCTTGGAGTACTTGAAATCGATGTACCGGTATTAGAGTCGTCTCTGTTAACAAACGCAGCCGCCAATGACTATCGTCCAAGTCGAGCTAATTGGTTAGCGAATAATGATGGCACTTTTTTCCCTAAGGTAACTGCAACATCAACGGCAACAGGAACATCCCTTACCAAGATCCAGGATGGTAATATCTTTTACCATCGTTCACCTCCAAATCGGTGGTCCATTGATGCAGCGAGCACTTCACCTTGTACGATCGAAGCTGATTTTGGTGTAACCAGAACCATCGATGAATTCAGATTGTATTTTTTGGAAGATGACACCGAGATCGTCCCACCGAAGGGTTATCGGTATCAATACTGGCGTGATGGCCAATGGAGTGATGTCGTTATCAAAAACCAATCGCATGAAATCCCCACAGGTCGTTGCTCAAATCGAACGAAGATTGATCCGATTACAACGCAAAAGATCCGCTTGCTAGTTGAGAGCAATCCTGGAAAACCGTTCGGTCTAAGTGAATGGGAAGCTTGGGGACCAGTAACGCCGGAAACCTTATTAGATAACCAAGCCATTCCCCTGCCGGGCAATCTTGCACTCAATGCGACTGGAGAAGGCTTCCCACAGGTAACCGCCTCCTTCACCTCACCCTATGACAAAGTGGTCATGGCCAATGATGGTTTGGTGAGCTTCCAGCCTCAACCACACAATCGCTGGACGACCTATCTTTCCAAGGAATCTGAGGACTGGTTGGAACTACGCTGGGAGAAGCCACAGACCATCGAAAGAGTGGAATTAGCCATTTACGACGATGGCGGCGGCGTCCAGCGTCCGACATCGATTCGCCTAGAAGTCCTTCGAGGGGATCAATGGGAAAAAATACCCTGCACGGCACAACCCAAGGAACCGGCCGGCGGCGTATGGAATGTGCTCAAACTGGAGAAGACCAGCACGACTGCCATTCGGGTCTATTTCGAACATCGAGGCAATGCCAGGAGTGGGATCTCGGAGATCTTAGTTTTCTAAACTGAGCGCTCAGAGGAAAGATCGTGCTACTTCTCTGCAGGTGTGTCGAGCGACTGCTTCATCAGTCGCTCGATCGTCTCTACAACTAAATCGGTTGGCAGAGCATAAGAACTTACGCGGCTTGCTCTCGCAATATTGATGCCTACAACTTCACCATTCAGCCCTACCAACGGCCCACCACACTGATTTGGATTCAGAACGGTATCATGCTGAATCACTCTCAAAAAACCGCTGGAGCGGGCACTGACCTGTCCATTAACTTCCAATTCAGCAGGATCGAGGATGGCGGGTGTTAAATCCATCAAACGAGCCGTCATCGTTACATCCTTATCCCCGCGTCGAACCGCTAGATTGAGTCGCTGACCAGCCCGGTAACCTGCAATTGCTTCAAGTACTTCACGACGCGAAGCAAGCTTGCGTCCATTCACTTCGTAAATAACATCATCGACCTCTATTCCCGCTCGCTCTGCACCTGAACCAGGCACAACAGACACGACCGCAGCTCCGGCATCCGCGGGAGCCAACTGTACACCGAGGATCGCTCGCTCAACTGCCACTGGTCGACTTGGAACACTCACTACGCCGATCGCTTGGGGTATCTCTCGAGCATCAGTGGTCCCAACCCAAGCCCCCGCAACCAGTACGGTATCCTTCGACCATTTGACGGGTATCAAATCTTGACGATCCACTTGAATTAAGGCCAAGTCCAACTCAGCGTCGATAACTTTAACTCGACCACGCACAATACGATTGTCCCAACATCGACAATCAAAATCTCCCTCGGGCATTTCGCTCGCTTTACTGACGGCCCATCCTTGCTTGTCGACTACTGCCGCCAACGCTACTTGGCGCCCGGTCGACAGAATGCGTAAGGTTGCCTTCCAGTTCTCACCAATCGCCATGCGAAACGCGCGAATCATCAGAGCATTGTTGCGTTGCTTATTGCTGAGTGTCAGCGGAAGATCGATCGTACCCGCATTACCGCGACGCTCCTGAGGCACAGGTTGCCAGGCAGTCAGCCAAGATAACGGCTTCGAGAATTGGGAACCTGTACTTGCAGCGGTAAACATGCCCCCTTGGTAAGCAGCTACCACGACAATTACGGCCACACACATAACTGCAATAGAATTCCTAACGAACCGACGTATTTGTCGCTGTGCCATAGGTAGGATCTAGGATCGTCGATCGAGGAGAGAGCGTTAGTTCTTAAGACCAATAACCAGCGTACGAGAAAGTTTCTGCTCATTGCGTGAGATTTCAATTCTCACATGGTCGCCAGGCAAACATCCATGCACAGCTTCTCGAAGTTCTTTGAAAGTACGAATTTCTGTTCCATCAAAATTGGTGATGAGATCTCCCTCTTGCAATCCAGCTCGATCTGCGGGACCACCAGCATTGATTTTAGAAACAATCGCTCTTCCATCTTTTTCATCACCAGTAATACCGATTGCTGGCTCATAACCTGGTAAGACACCCCACTTTTCGCCGCTAACTAAACGTTCGAAGTTGCGAGTGAATTCATCGACAGGAACATGCATATTCTCTGTGACTTCCGCACCGATGCGACTGTGGATCCCAATCAAGCGACCTGTCAAATCAAACAATGGGCCGCCGCTATCACCGCCAATGAGCGAGCAATCAGTAACAATAGTGCCAGGCAACATTGCGAGAACTCGCCCGACGCGGATGACTGAACCACGCTTTTCTTGCCAACCTCCAGGATGCCCGACTGCCACACACCACTGGCCTTCACTAAGCCGATTCGATTCGCCTAGCGTCGCATGTGGCCACCCTTCAGCAGGCTGATCTGTGATCTTGAGCAAGCCAGCGTCGACATTTCGATTCATACCCAATGTCTTAGCTCGATAACGTCGACCATCGGAAAACACCACCGTGGCATCAAGGTTCGGCTTGCCCGCAACATGAGCTGCGGTTAACACGTAGCCATCTTGGCTGATTACGACACCACTCCCCTGCGAATTCCCTTGCTGCACGTTAACAGTAACCAACTTAACTTTCTCAGCGACCTTTGCCTGCTGAGCTTCAAGTGCCCTGAGCTCATCTAGCGTTTGCGGTTCTAGACCTTTCAATAAACGATCCATGCCATACTCAAGACCCACTTGAGTAAAACCTGCCGACGAAATAACAGCTTTGGCAACTCTTACTTCACTGGATGCACCAACGACGGCTCCGGCAGTTGGATCGACCTTCCCACCAGCAGGTTGGACCTGAGTCGAATCTGATTTTTCGGTCGAGGATGAAGCCTGACCTACCGACTCTTGTGCTTGCAGCGTTGCTGACGAGGCTACCGACACGACGAACATCAACACCGCGATGCACATCAACGCAACTACGGATGATGACTTCAAACCGCATGCCCGAGCGAGAGCAGCCCGAGCGAGAGCAGCCCGAGCGAGAGCAGCCCGAGGGAGAGCAGCCCGAGGGAGAGCAGATCGGTGATCGCGAACAAACTTAACCGATACAACTCCATTCCAATTACCGGCAGCGTCAGCAGCGGATAATGGAACGAAGCCATTAGCGGAAAGCGTTTGGTAAGCTTTGGACATTCCTCAGCCCTTGTCGGTAGTTCCTACCGTTCTCAAAGAACCGGCCGTATCGTACAAACCCAACATTCCGATTATTCGCAAAACCGGATCGAATTGAAACCCTCCGGCGAGAAATTTAACCCCTAGACTGGGTAGAATAGAGGTCGGGATGGGTTGGGATTAACGATTACGAAGGCTTTCCGAGAAAATTTGTTTTTGATAAGTAAACTCGAGTCGGATTGCGGTAGCAGTCCGATCGATAGAAAAGATAACGATGAGTATTTTCATTGTAGGTTGCGGTTATCTCGGTGAGAGAGTCGCTAAAAAATTATCTTCCCGTGAATCGGATATTCACGTCTTAACTCGGCAACCTGAGCGGCAGGCACGTTTTACAGCCTCTGGCTGGCATGCCCACCTCGGTGATTGGCTGGACCCCAAATCCTTGGTTTCCCTGCCAGCGGTAGACACCTTGCTAATCGCGGTAACGCATCGTGCGGTCGAAGGTATCGAGCCAACCCAAACTCACGTGCAGGGACTAAAAAATCTGTGGCAGGCCCTCCCCTCGACAACGACACTGCGTGTCATTTACATCAGCACGACGGGGGTATTTTCGCAAGATGATGGCCAATGGGTCGACGAAAAGAGTCCATGCGAACCAAGTCGACCGGGAGGATTAGCGGCTCTACATGCCGAGCAGTGGCTGACGCAAAATGTCACCGCCCACAACCTCACCATTTTGAGAATGGCAGGACTCTACGGACCAGATCGGATCCCAAACGCGGAACGAATGCGACTAAAAATGTCGTTAGCTAACGCGGACGACAGTTTCTTGAATCTGATCCATATCGATGACGCCGCCGGATTCTGCCTGGAAGCTATCGAACACCCTCACCCTGAATCGCTATATTTGGTGGCCGACGGCTCGCCGATTCCTCGCCGAGAATATTATCAATTCCTGGTCGACTTATTGCAGATCAGCGACCACGAGGGCCCCAGCATTCCCCCTGCCGCAACGCCGACGGCCCGACGCAGCGAATCCAACAAGAGGATCAATACGGCACTTTTACACAGGGATTTCAGCTATCGCTGTCGCTACTCCGATTATCGAGACGGGGTACGTGCCTCCTGCCAAAACCCCTAGAACGACGAAAGTCCCTAGCCAACGACTACCCGAAAAGATCCTTGAGGAGCGCAACTTGAGGAGCGCAATATGCACAACTAGAATCTCCTCGACCTTTTCATTTGGCAAGATCGCGTAATACTATCTCATTCTTAACTTTCTCGATTCCAAATTCGATTTAGCACCATTTGGGTTTTGCACGGGGCGCTGTGCTTTGGCCCGACGCAAGCCTTCGATCCGCAGCACCTCCCTATACGTTTTCTTTCCATGAATACCATGGCCACAAAACGCCCCGGGAAATAGTGTTGGGCTCGGTTAGCCAGCGTTATTGACGACAGAGAGATCCCTTCATGCTGACCCGTAAAGAACTTTTTCCCAATGTTATCGAATTGAATTTTCAAGCCGGACATATCATTGGTTGCAACATTTATTTGGTCTTTGATCAAAACGAATGGGTACTGATTGACATAGGCTACCAACAGTCGGTCGAAGAGATCATTGATTTGATTCGCGAACTCGACTTTCCTCTCTCCAAATGCCAGACCTTGATTGCTACCCATGCCGACGTTGACCATGGACAAGGCTTGGCACTTGCCAAGCAAATGCTCAAAACCACCGTCACCGCCCACCCAGCTGCTGCACGCTTGCTCGAAGTTGGCGATCGACTGAAAACCTTTGCTGAGATCGAAGCACAAGGCATACATTTAGAAATGCCCCCGGTCTCCGTGGAGCATTGCGTCAACGATGGTGACATTATCAAAGTTGGTAAACTCGAACTGGAAGTTTGGTGCACTCCAGGCCACACGGATAGCCAACTCGCTTTCCGAATGGGAGATCTGCTTTTCAGCGGTGATAATATCTATCGAGATGGTGGAGTCGGCGCGATCGATGCCCATCACGGTAGCGATATCCCTGGCTTTATCAAATCTCTTGAGCGAATTCGCGACAGCAACGTGAAGTGGTTGCTTCCCAGCCATGGACCGGCATTTCGACGTGAGCCAGCGATGATCAATAAAACGATCGAGCGTCTCAAATCGTATTTACATATGTCGGACTTCGGTACCTGCGCAGTCGATTGGCCCTTGATGGATCAATGGGAAGAAGAAATTGCGCAAGGCAAACTTCCCCACTGAGTCGCTCCACCATAGCTTGCCTTTCTCCGTCGAGCCTCCCAGGAACACACCTGACTTTAACAGCAGGATAATATTAACAGCAGGACACCTGGCGGACGCCTAAACTGCGATGCAAAGAGACGTCGCTGAGAATTGCACGTTCATACAACTCGCAATTTCAGCGACGAAACCTTCTCTGACCCGACAACCATTCTTACGAAGACCATCCTTATTGTGTGTTCATTGAAATGCCAACGACCCACACAACTCTTGAATCAATTACGAGGTTGAGCCCCAGGCTTTTATAGGCGACTCAAATAGAACTGAGCCTGACTAAGGGCAAGCAGACTGCAGAGCAACCAGCCAATCGATCAACTTGCACCGAGATCTCTCTGCTTAGCCCATTCCTCTACTTCTGCCGAAGCTGCTGGCCGCACTGCACTTTCCAAACAGCTCCCAAGCCCCGCCATTGCAAGATAGGCAAAACAGGCAGAAGTTCCGGTTGTAGCGGATTATCCTTCAATTAGGGTCCTGCTGCTGCCGATTCATGCTGTACGAGAAGCGTTGGGAACGATTCATCCCAATGCCGTCCGCTACAGCTCGCAGGGAGATCGTCGAAAATGTTCCAAAAAATTCTGTTGGGATCGCTTCTGGCGGTCGGCTTGTGTGCGCTGACTAGCTCTCAGGCAAATGCCCAGGACCCATATGCTTACGGTCGTGTACCAGGTGGGCATACTGGGGGCCGCGATTATCAACGCTTCTATCACTATCCTTACGTTTATTACCCACAAAACTTCTACGGTAATGAATACTATCGCAGCAGCAATAGTCTCTATTACCGCTATCCAGCTGAAATGCAGATTCCGGTCTATAACAGGAAATGGCACAACGAATACCCCTCGAGCCGTCGTTACCACTGGGGCCACCATTTCTTGACCGACGTTTTCTAAACGTCAGTTAGTGAACAAATCATCCCATTCGAAATCCCGGCCTGAACCCATTTCAGGTCGGGATTTTGGTTTTATAGTTAACAATCTCTGCAACGTCTGCCTAGAATCGAAAGTAGAGTCTCTCGATCACACAGCTTCGAGTCGGTTCTAGCTTTAACTCTGTGACGCTGCCATGTCCGAAAACATACCCTCTCCTAAGCCGAGAGCTTTTGCCAAATGGCTCGATTCGGGAGAGACTCCCTTAGCCGCTACAGACGCTGCAGGTGCCCTTCAATTTGCCAACACGGCCTTTCAGGCATTGCTGAATGCATCATCTAGCACCTCCTCATCACAGCTTCAGGATTTACTGCAACCACCGCCAGAGGCTTGGCATGGCAAACTGTGTATTCGTGCGATACCCGAAGATGCATTTAATATCTTTCTAACCGATTCGCCATTCAGCTTCGCTCATTACCTACCTCTTATTGACGCTAAGAGCGAAGTATTCGGTTGTCTTATCACGCTACACCGATCGACAATCGATACTTCAAAGTCATCCAATCTGCATCCAGCGAGCACGAAACTTAACTACCCTGCTGCCGAATCTACTTCAGACCGATGGCTAGCTCACGTTCATGAGTTTCGTCGCACTTGGGGTGACTCGCAGCAACAAGACATATTGTGCGGCGTATCACCACAGATTCGCCGAGTTGCTCAACAAGTACAACTTGCAATCGCCACCAGCAGTCCCGTTATGATTCGCGGACGCGATCTTAATGTTTGTCACGAATTGGCCAAAGGTATCTGGCTGCAACGCTTTCGACGCGCTCAAATCTCATCGGCTGGTTATCAATGGATGCCGCTATCAGCCCGTCTGGTTGAAGGTGAAAAGCTGAAAAGCTTACTTGAAATCGCCAAGCCAGTACGAACCTCCAGTGAATTCATAGAAACGACCTTGCTAATCGAAGATCTTTCATCGCTCTCGACCACGTCGCGTGAGGTGTTGTCCGATTGGTTATTGGAGTTTCGCCCAGCCCAACTTTTTGCGACGACAGCGCTACCCAGTAGCACGTCGCCAACAGCCTTACCTTACCCCAAGGATGCTCTGGAGCAACATCTCAGTGTGTTGGTAATCGACATCCCACCACTAGCCGAGAGACCTGAAGACATCACGTATTTAGCAACCCGCCTACTCAACAATCGCGCGTCATCACTCAAGATGCCACCTTATGCCTTCACCGTAGAAGCGAATGAGTATCTGACAGCCTATCCATGGAATGGTGATTACAGCGAACTGAAAAATCTCATCCAGTCAATACCTTTAACCAACGAAAAACACATGCTCGACATCGGAGACCTTCCTCTACCGATTCGAAGCTACATTGGTGGAAAGTCGCAAGAGAGCGCGACACAACTGCAAATCGACCTAGAACAACTTTTACTGCAAACAGAGCGATCAATCATCGAGAGAGCATTACTTGAAAGTCGCGGTAATCGTGCTCAAACCGCTCGCAATCTCGGTATGAGTCGCCCCAGACTATTACGGAGACTCGTTCAACTGGGACTTGAAACCGAGCCCACGGACGATGGCCACCGTGAAGCACGGGCAAACGATAAACCCATGAAAGCTGAACCACTTATGGATGAATCAGCTACTATCGATTTTACGCCTATTGATGAACCCAAACCCTAATCAACACCTCGTTAACAACGATGCTCTGTCGACCTTTCGAACGTACGAGTAAATCATCCTGAGATCCAAGCAAGCAGAATGCCTGAGCCCACTACTCCAGAACCCGATATCACTCCTTTATCGGATGGCTTACTAGACCCTCATCGGGACCAAATACTGACTTGGTTCCATGTGGATGTCGACAATCCATTGTGGCTAGGAAAAATTCGCGCTGTTGTCGAAACTCGACTCCCACGCTCCATCCGCTTGCAGATAGCGACCACGACTTTGGAGAAGCTGCCAGGGGACCTAAGACTTCAACAGACTCCTTGGAGCGTTATTTCCTGGAGTCTTCCAGACGAGCCCTCATTGCTTCCCGCTGGCTGGATCGCGGAATTACGAACACGGCAAACGAGTGCTATCCGAATCGCGTTTGGAAAGCCCGTGGGTTTACGAGCAATCCCCGCCATTTTGGAGCTTGGGGCCCAAATTCACATTGCAGATACGCTTGAACTCTGTCACAGCGTTCCGTGGCTCCTTTCCAAGGCCACCATGCATCCTCCCACGGTCACCATCCCCCCATTAGGTTCAAACCTAAAGCCCTAACCTAGAGCACTAACCCCTCCAACAATTGAGCCTTTTCGCTTAACCTTGAAGGCGCGACTTGGATTAACCCTATAGTCTTGTGGGTAGTCTTGTGGCCCACTAAGTTTTTAGCCCCACCAATATCGCCATTTTTTGCCCCAGCTCACTTTAAAACCGCGATAGCTAACAGCAGATCGCGGAGGAATAGCCCATGACCGATTCCAGCCCCAATCTAGCTACCATCGAACAAGCCTTCGGAACTCTTAAAGATCCAGAGACTGGCAGGTCGCTCACACGTACAGATCAAGTCCGAAATGTTCAGTTCACCACCGATTCTTTAAAAGCAGACATTGCTTTGAGCACCCACAGCCTGCCCATCGCTGAGGAGTTCATTGAGCATGCGAGTCAGGTTTTGCAAGCGAGATTTCCAGGGTTCAAGTCGATCGAATTATCGATGGTGCCACTCGATCGACCACCAGCTTCGATCGGACAAATTGGTCTTCGAGCTAAATCGGTCATTGCGGTCGGCTCAGGTAAGGGTGGAGTTGGCAAAAGCACAGTCGCTGCTTCGATTGCCTTAACCCTAAAGAATTTGGGTTGCCGAGTGGGTTTAATGGATGCTGATATTTATGGACCAAGCATCCCGCATCTCTTGGGCCTTAGTGGCCGCCCTGAAGTAATCGATGGCAAGATTGAACCACGCATGTTTGGTAACATGCCGGTAATGTCGATGGGCTTCTTAGTTGAAAAGGAACAAGCGGTCATCTTTCGCGGTCCGATGCTTCACGGAAGCATCACTCAATTCCTGCGAGATACCAACTGGGGTCCCCTCGATTACCTTATCATCGACATGCCGCCCGGCACCGGCGATATCGCTCTGACCCTATCCCAACTCTTACCGTTGACGGGCGCAGTCGTTGTCTGCACGCCGCAGGAAGTCGCCTTGCTGGATGCCGTTAAAGCCATTTCGATGTTTCAAAAGACGAAAATCCCCATCCTGGGAGTCGTCGAGAACATGAGTGGCTTCATCTGCCCAGACAACGGAAAACGCTATGACATTTTCGGCCACGGTGGAGCTCGACGTAAAGCAGAAGAGATGTCGGTACCATTCTTAGGCGAGGTACCTATCAACATCTCGATGCGGCAGGAATCCGATGAAGGCCGACTGGACGCAGTGCTCCAAGATCCCGTTTGTGGAATCCCCATGCAAAAGATCGTACGCACTTTGGTACGCGGACTTGCTCAACGTGCAGCCTCTGCTCCTCCAACCGTATCTCTTCCCGTCCTCGGTTGATCCGACGGTTCCGAGATCGACTCATAGTGCATTTGAGGCTGTGTACTTGAGTCTGTGTACTTGAGTCTGTGTACGTGAGTCTGCGTGTATGAGACTACGCACCAGAGGCCGTGCGCTGAGACTACAGAGCTGTGCCCCTTATCGAGGTCGGGCCTGAGCGCCGATGCGAACGCGAGCGACGGACTCACGGCATCGCAAGGGCCCCACAGCCTGGGCTGTAGAGTGCGGCAAGTGATCGACTGCCGCAAGATGCAGAGCCTTATCGGTTTGGCTCTTCCTTCCCGAGCTTTGGCAGGGAAAGCCAAGTCACCATCGGTGGGGTGTATCAACGAAAAAACCGCTGTCGACCACGCTTTTGGCATGATAGACAGCGGTTCGCTTGGACGATCCATTACAAGCGACTTTCGCCGCCGCAATAGGCCTCTACCAAGTACTAGACAGCAGCCTTCTTGGTTGCCTTCTTAGCAGGAGCCTTCTTGACGGCCTTCTTAACGGCCTTCTTTGCTACCTTCTTGACGCTTTTCTTAGCTGCCTTCTTGGCAGGAGCCTTCTTGGCAGCCTTCTTGGCAACAGCTTTCTTCTTGGCCACGTTTTCTCCTCCGAAAACTTATATTCCTCGAGTCACCACCTTGTGAGCCGGTTGCCACCACCGACATCTGACGGTGACTCACACTTCATTGTCGCCTCCAACTTTCTTTTACTCATCTCTGAAATCTTTTTCAGAGCTCATTGACGAGTCGTTGAAAGCTAGCTAGCGACTTCCTATGTCGTGTATTTGTACGCAACTGGCGATTGAATGCAACATCTTTTCGACATTTTTTCAACAACGGTACAACTTTTTTTTCGACTTCTTTTCGACTGATTTTCAATAGAACCAGACGTTACGCTGCGCATCAAACGACAACGCTGGTTGCTTCATCGCGCGATTAAAACAAAACCAACTTTCTCGTTCAGCGCGAACAAGAAACAATCTCAAAATCATTCGCTTGCGCCACATAAAATCCGTTGTCAAATTTCTTTGATGATGATTTTCACCAATAAAAACAAGGCTTTTTTTAACATCAAGCCATGGCAGCATCGCGTTCCATACATCCGCATGACGACGATAGTTCATATGGATTGGATCCCAGCCATACCATTGCATCGATGGTTCTACGAAGCGCGCATCGTATCTCTGCGCGAGCTCTCGAAGGTGTGAATCAAGCGTCTTTGCAAGCTCGAAGAAGTCGCAAAATTTCAATCTACTTTTTGGAAAAAAAATTGTTCGCAGAAGCAAAAATTTTTTCCTTCCGATGCCTCGTAGCGACTGATTTGGCAGTCCAGCTACCGTCATTGAGACATTATTGCGATGCAATATTGCGAGACACTCTTCGATCCAAATGCGTATCTCATCCGGCGATGAACCATAGAGTAAGTCATTACCAACGTCAGTAACCAAGGCATGCTTTGCACGCTGTTGCTCCGTCAGTAAAGAATGCCAGTTCGCTTGTAAGATTCCTGGCAGTTTACGCCCCAAGGCATAACTAATCGAACCATAACTGCGACCGTGACCAGCTACGATCACAACATCCCAGCGCGATCCAAGCTGCTGATAGGCCTGTTGTAATAAATTAGGTAAACCTCGGCGCACATTACTGGCACCAAAGACGAGCAACAGAGGGTCCAAAGGAGCGTCGAGCATGGTCCAATCTCAGCCGATATCGCTTACCATGGACGACGCGTTCCTCCTGCCTGCAGCATTTCAAAATTATTAAATGCAAAGCTCAAAAAGAAGATACCCATAAAGGTATTGCCGCTGCGAAAACCCCAAGCAGCGACCAAAACTGCCGCAATCAGTGAGAGGATTAACGCGTCGCGTTGAGTCCCGCCGAAAACCAAACGAATTAGTTCCTCCGCAATCCTCCCACCATCTAGTGGGAGTACCGGCAACAGATTAAAGAGGGCCCAAAAAACGCTCGGGTAAATCAGAAATTCGATCGCGGCGTAAACCAGAGCTGACCGCGGCATCCGCCCTTCCGGCACTGGTAAATTCAACCATTCCAGCCATCCGCTGAGCATGCCAACGGTTAATCCGCTGGCGATTGCACCCACGATAACCACCACCGCCAAAAGCAATTGTGCCAGCGGACCGGCCGCCGAAATAATCAATTGCCGAAATGGTGTCAGACGCCCAGCAGTCGGAGACAATCGTCCCGAAAGTCGTCCACCGGAAGGGATCGCCAACCCTCCAAAATGGTATAGCACCACATGGGATTCGATCCCAAAGAAACGGAACGCTAAGAAATGCCCCATCTCATGCACTAAGATGGACACGAACATCGCAGCCATCCACACCAGCAGTAAGACCACAAGACCCGGCGTATCGCCTCCATTGTTGGCGTATAGGGCATCTACAAAGCGAGCATAGTCATACCCGAACAAAGCAGCGACAAGCCAAAATGTCGCTGAGACGCGAACCTGGCACCCAAGTAATGGAAATCGAATGTCGTATGGTGTTTGGATAGGTTCGCCAAGAGCGAACATTAGGATGACTCCAAATAATTGGAATTGGCTATTCTGTTTACGACACTTTTACAAACCGTTCTGCAAGCCTAAATATCACTCCAATCGACCAAGACGTACGATCAACACTTCCGCGACGAACGCTTGCTCAGATTGAAACGGGACGATCTACAGAACTAACACTGTGGCGCCAAGCTCATTTTCTATTTTGCTTATTTTAACACACGAAAGATATATGAGCAGTCACCGGTGATTGCTGGCTCAACGAAAACTGTAAACCACCTTCCGTTTATTGCTCGCCAATCAAGAAACTAAAAAAACAAAGCGGATGCACCCATGTGTGGATGCATCCGCTC
>JAUMAI010000803.1:0-20956 GCA_032116775.1 Pirellula sp.
CCTCGAAGTAACCAAACTGCTCGGTGGTGAAAATTATGTTTTCTGGGGTGGCCGCGAAGGTTATCAAAACCTCTATAACACCGACATGAAACGAGAACTGGACCACCTAGCTCGTTTCTTACACTTAGCTGTTGATTACGCCAAGAAAATTGGCTTCACCGGCCAGTTCCTTATCGAACCCAAACCCAAGGAACCAACCAAGCATCAATATGATTCGGACGCAGCAGCTTGCTTGAACTTCTTGCGTGCCTACGATCTGTTGCCATATTTCAAGCTGAACCTTGAAACCAACCATGCGACTCTGGCCGGTCA
Organism: Pirellula sp.; assembly: GCA_032116775.1. Classification (GTDB taxonomy): domain Bacteria; phylum Planctomycetota; class Planctomycetia; order Pirellulales; family Pirellulaceae; genus JAFLCP01. The sequence continues at coordinate 313 of JAUMAI010000803.1, forward strand.
CACGATGATGCATGAACTGGATTATGCCGGCCACCAAGGTGCTCTGGGTTCGATCGACGCGAACACCGGCGACCTGCTACTTGGCTGGGATACCGACCAGTTCCCCACCGACCTTTATCTAACCTCGCAGATCATGCTGATGATCCTCAAGCATGGTGGCTTGGGCTCCGGAGGTGTGAACTTCGATGCTAAGGTTCGCCGCGAGAGCTTTGAACCCATCGATTTGTTCCATGCACACGTCGGTGGTATCGATGCCTTTGCCCGCGGCTTGAAGATTGCTGCCGCTATTCGTGCTGATGGCCGCTTGGCCGACTTCGTCAAGCAACGATACAGCAGCTGGGATTCAGGCATCGGCGCCGAGATTGAATCTGGCAAAGCAGACTTTACTCGACTTGAAGCTTACATGCTTCAGAAGGGTGAAGCAGCAGCTAACACCTCTGGCCGCCAGGAAATGCTGGAAAATATCATCAACCAGTTCCTGTGATCCTTGCTCACTAAAAGCTGACCCTTATTAGATTCATCAACATCGTTGAAACAACAAAGGCTGATGCGACCCCAGAATCGCATCAGCCTTTGCTATTGAATCACTTTAAAAATTTCCAAACCTGGAAGAACCTGATAGACCGCCCAAGCTGGATTGGCCTGAAGACGGAGCAACGTGTGGAAATTTAGCGCGAATGGTCAGCCATTATTTCTGCGTAACGCGAGATGCAATCCACGCCCCAGCTCCCATCGCACCAGCGTCATCGCCAAGCGAAGCAGTGCTCACCTCAAACTCATCGCGATAACATTCGAAGACGTTTTTCTTAGCGGTAGCTTCAACTTCATCTTTAAATAGCTTGGGCATTGCCTCTACCATGCCGCCCCCAAGCACGATGCGATCCGGACACAACAGGTGAACCATATTAGTGACCGCGATCCCAATTTCGCGAGCAGCTCGGCGAACGACTTTCTCAACTTCCGTATCACCTGCCTTAATCGATTCAGCAATCACCTTACTGCGCATATTCGAAAGATCTGTCCCAGCTTCTTTCATCAAGTACTTAGCTTCACCGCGATAGGCGAGTTTCGCTATCTCTGCTGCAATCGACAAACGACTGGCCTCCGCCTCCAACGTTCCAGACATTTCCAGACCAGCACTCCGTCCGCTGCTGCTTATCCGCATGTGCCCTACTTCCATACAGCTTATTTTTTTCCCATGCAGGATACGGCCGTCATAGACACAGCCCCCGCCGATACCGGTACCAGGAAAAATACCGACCACGCAGTGAGCCCCTAACCCGGCCCCGAAACGATATTCGCCATAAACCCCTGCATCGACATCATTAAGCACTGCCGTCGGGCAACCAAACTTTTTGGTCAGATGCTCGCCAACTGGAACATTAAACCACTTCAGGTTAACCGCTTGCTTGACAACTCCCTTTCTCCAATCAACCGGTCCAGGACAACCAATTCCAATACCTGCGATTTGCTCTTTGGTAATGCGGGCTTCCTCGATCAATTGCTCGATGATAACTTCAATTCGCTTTAAACCTTCCTCAACCCCTTCGTGGCCTTTGGTCTTCTTGCGGCGGCGGGCGACAACCTTGAAATCCTCATCCAACAGCAGGGCTAACATTTTTGTTCCACCGAGGTCGAAGCCCACCCAAAACTTTCCAGGTCGCCCTTCGGTTAAAACCTGAATTTGATCGGATTCCGTGACTGCCATCGATAGTTCCTTAAATCCTGCGTTGTTTGATCCCGTCCTCTACGAAAAGTTTGATATACACCCGCCGGAAAAGCAATCGTCCTACACTAATCCCAACCTCCGTCACCCACTTTCTAGCCCCCACAAGTCCGAATAAACGTTTTGCATTGGCACATCCCGATCGCCGCTGATAGAATTCCACCCTTGTAACTCGGCTTTATCTCCGTAACTCGGCGATCGATTCTCATCCGGAGCCATCCCTCTCATGGAAACAGCCAGCTCGACATCTGTTACCCCAGCGGTCCTCGAGGAACCAGATACCACCCCAATCATGCGAACCATTGAGGGAATACAAACCCCCAAAGTCGCCATGCTGCTACTGGCTTTTGTGCTCGCTGCCCTCCTGTTCTTCGGCATACCTAGCTTGATTAATGCGAGCCGCTATCCAATTCCCGATGATGTGGCCAGTATGATCGGCCGACCAGGATTAAAACCAGATGACGCGGCTAAAGTTGGAGCGGCCATTAGAGCCTCACTACAACAGCCACCTCGATTTTTCTTTCCGTGCTGTGCCGTATTATTCGCAGCAGTATTCGCCGTTGTAGAAGGCTTTTACTGGAAAAAATGGGGGGTGATTGGCTGGGCTTCACTGATTGGCCCCGTCATCGGCCTTGGCGCCGGAATCTTAGCTGCGGAAACGACGACGTGGTACTTCTTCAATTTCGGTAAATCAGCCAATAGTGACGTGACAGCCAACCTCACCTTGCACACGATTTCTCTCGGTCTGGTAGGCGGTGGCACTGGCCTAGCGATTGGCTTGGTGGCTCGCAGCATCGCGGTCATCGCAATAGCTACACTCAGTGGATTGATGAGCGGTTTCGTCGCTAGCAGTCTTTTCGTTATTCTGACGTCAACTCTTTTCCCGACTCAAATGCTCTCCTATCCGATTCCAGGTGCTTCCCTGGAGTCATTCGAAGACACCGCTACGATCGCTATTTGGGCGGTATGCTTGCCATTGTGCCTAGCCTTAGGTCTTATGTCGGCCAAACCACGCCCCAAACCTGATGCTCCCAAAACGACTGATCCAGAACCAGTTTCGTCAAACTAGCTCACTAGCTTAGCTGAATTGGCTCCAGCGAATTATATTAATGTTTAGGTGCCTCCTAAACCGATCCGACCCTTCCTTTGTGTGAGCCAGGCAGAGTGACCACATTTCCCCAAGTTATTCTTCATCCCAAGAAACAAGAAACTTTTTGGGATGGCCATCCGTGGGTGCTCAGAAGCTCCATCGTGCCACCTTCGCAGGCTTTGATTTCTGGCGATGTTGTCGACCTAACCTTGCCGGATGGTACGTTCGTTGCCCGCGGGTTATACCACACATCGAGTCGCATTGCCGTTCGGCTTTACAGCTGGGATGCTAATGATTTACTCGACGATGCTTTCTTCACTAGTCGCTTTCGAAGCGCGATCGAATTTCGACAACGCACCTTACCGGTATCCACCCCCAGCGGCAGACGACTCCTCTTTAGCGAAGGAGATTGCCTCAGCGGATTGATCGTCGATCAATATGGCGACTACATCATCTTGCAACAAACCGCTGCCGCCATCTCCAGATTTCTGCCGCAGTGGACTGATATTCTTCGCAGCACGCTTAAGCCAGCTGGCATTATCCTGAGAGTCGATGAGAAGACTGCAGCTGCGGAAGAACTGACACCACAAGACATTATTTTAGATGGCACGCGTCCTAGCGGCCCGATTCAAATTCGCGAAAACGATATCACTATCGAAGTCGATCTCGCCGGTGGCCAGAAGACGGGCTATTACCTGGATCAGCGCGATAATCGCATGGAAGCTGCGAAATTCGCCTTTGGTGAAACTCTTGATATGTTTTGCTACACCGGAGGCTTCGGACTCACCTTCCGTCGCCACGCGCCGCAAGTCACGTCGATTACAGCGGTCGACTCCAGCGAACGCGCTTTGCAACAAGCCCAACATCACCTGAAGATCAATGCCCTCTCTCCAATCGATTATGTTCAGGCTGATGGATTTGAATATCTAAAAGAGTTGGTCGATCAAGGCAAACGCTATGACACCATCATCCTCGATCCACCTCGCTTGGTTAGCTCGCGTTCTCAGTTAGAGTCCGGCTTACGAGCCTACTTTCGACTTAACTCATTAGCGCTGCAATTACTCAGACGCGGTGGCACCTTCGTCACCTGCAGTTGCTCAGGTCGCGTCTCGCGCGATGATTTCCGCTACATGCTACTGAAAGCATCTCGCAAACATGGCCGAGGCCTGCAAATCCTTCAGCAGCGAGGAGCAGCCGAAGATCATCCAACTCTGCTCTCATGCCCAGAGACCGATTACCTGAAATGCTTCATTTGTCGTCTTCCGTAAACTAGCTTTGCCTGAAGGGTTTGGAGATGATAGAGCATCACCCATAGAGCTCTACTTCGACTGCTTTTAGTATCGCACCACCAGGGCCCGATGGTCTTGAGTCTCGACCATAATTAAGGCCTCAATCCTGGCCACAAAGTGCTAATCGCCATCGGGTCCGGTCGTAAGAAACCGCCAATGTTGTCTATCGACCGAAACTAGAAGACTATTTCGCGACCAAACTTTTTGCTGGCCCACCCCCGGGCCTAACGAAAATGATGCTACAATTCCCTCCATTGTCGGCAGTAGCATGACAGCACCTCTCCGTTCCGGATGATACCGATGACCCTTTAGTATTTGATTTGGGTGTCCGTACTCCCTTTTGGTCTCCATCAGGAAGCTCCTCCCATGCTCAATTTGTATTTCATTCGATCCGTATGTAGCACGGCGTGTCTATTAACACTGGCTATTTGGCTTTCGCTCCCGCTGCTATTTCCTAATAAGACTTCAGCTCAGGAACCGGCAACTCCAACCGCAGCAACGCCAGAGAGCAATGTTGCAGCCGAATCGACAACCTCGCCCGATTCCACTGCAACCATACCCTCTTTCACTACCTCGGCAACCGCCACCACGGATCAGAAAATCATTAAATTAGAAGCGGACGTACAAACCGCTGCTTTAGCAGGGCACAACGCCTGGATGCTGATGAGTTGCGCTTTAGTACTGATGATGACAGCGCCAGGATTAGCGATGTTTTACAGCGGCATGGTCCGCAAAAAAAATGTGCTCAGTGTATTTATGCAATGCGTCTTTCTAATGAGCTTGATGACGATTGTTTGGGTCCTCTACGGCTACTCACTTTCGTTTGGTGGTATCGATTCAAAGCTCAGTCGCAACAATCCTTATATTGGCAATCTTGACTTCGTCTTCATGAATAACGTTGCCCGAACCTGGAATGAATCGACAAATGCTCCGGAAACTCCAATGCAAGGCTCCGTTCCCCGCCTAACACACATGCTTTTTCAGGGAATGTTTTTTATCATCGCCCCGGCCCTCATCTGTGGCGCTTTCGCCGAAAGAATGAAGTTCAACGCAATGGTCTTATTCTCATTGCTGTGGGGAACATTTATTTATTGCCCTCTGGCTCATTGGGTCTGGGGTGGTGGCATGTTAGCCTTTGGCACTGGTATCCTCGGTGGATCTCTTGATTTTGCTGGTGGTACGGTTGTGCATATCAGTTCGGGAGTCTCCGCGTTGGTCGCTGCTCTAGTACTCGGACCAAGACTCGGTTTTGGAAGAGAGCCAATGCCTCCACATAACTTAACCTACACAGCGATTGGTGCTGGTCTCCTCTGGGTAGGCTGGTTCGGATTTAATGCGGGTAGTGAATTAGCATCCGATGATCTAACTTCGAGCGCTTTTGCTGTTACCCACTTCGCCGCTGCGGCTGGCGCGCTCGCGTGGTGTGCGATCGAGTGGTTTTCACGCGGCAAACCCACCGTGCTCGGCGCAAGTTCGGGACTAGTCGCTGGTTTGGTTTGTATTACCCCAGCGGCAGGACATGTTAATCCAATGCCTGCGGTCTTAATGGGAGTGGCCGCCGGAGTCGTGTGCTATTTCGCCTGCAGCACCCTCAAACGTCTCTTCAAATACGACGACGCTTTAGATGCTTTTGGCATTCATGGAATCGGAGGAACCTTAGGTGCTTTATTGACCGGAGTCTTTGCCACCCGCGCCTGCTGGAATATCGGTAACGGTCAGCCGCTAGGACTACTCGAAGGCGGATCGATTCTACCGGGGCAGTTCGTGGCAACTCTTATTACTTGGGTGTTCTCGATCGTTGGTACTTGGCTCGTACTGAAAGTGGTAGATCTATTGATCGGATTACGGGTTTCTGCCAACGAGGAACGCCAAGGTCTCGATGTTACCCAACATGGCGAAGAAGGCTACATTTTCCTCTAAGACCGGAAACTATGATTAAAATACATGCGGTTGATCGACCTGAGGTTCTCCCACTAACGATGCCTGATCGCTTCAAGACCGAGGTGGTATACTTTATGACACCACCCGATCAATTAGGAATCCAGCATGCCCCAGCCAATCACTACTGGATCAACCTGGATGATGCCAAACGGTGGCTTGATGATTACGTCATTGTGGTTGTATCGCCCTTAGCCGCCGATGCTAAGGCTGAAATGGAACTGACAGATTATCAGGAAGAATGGCTGGAGTGGTTGCTGAAACATCAGGTCAACCACATTCGAATCGAATAACCCAGCGGGCATACAAGCCAAGAAAAAAGACCACAGTTGAGCAAAATCCGTAGCTCCTCTGTGGTCTTGTACTGGAGATTAAGTCGCTGCAACGACTAATCTCTGCCCCAATCCGTGGTACGTTGTGTATCGGTCAGAGATTCTTAAAACTTTGCTTGAGCGTCATCATTTTTCTTACTAATAATGCGTTTGACTCAGTGCGTTCCTGATCTTCCCATCAGTCAATTTATGAGGGCTGATAGGTACTGGAGTATGCACTTCTGCAGGTCGATCAACGCAGTCAGATGCTTCGCCCTCCGCAGCCTGGCCAAACGACAGAAGTGATCACTCGACGCCAGTGGAAGATATTACTTCGAACCCTTACCGCTACTTGGATGCGTCTGATCGCATGAGCGTTTATCTTTCGTACTTCCACAACCCTGCTGTTTGCAAGTATTGCTTCCACACTCTGAATGGTTACAGCTATGGGATGACCGCCGTAATCCGTGGAAAACATGCCCATTTTTTCCATGAAGTACAATGCCACCTTCTCGGCAGCATGTATCGCTAGGGCAAGATGAAAACACATTTTGATAGATTCTCATATCTTCCTTAGCTCGTTGTGCGGCATAGTCACACCAAAGCTGGGAAGAGAAACTTGGACTACCAGCCCAAATAGAGGAATGCTGCACGCACCTCATTCTGGAGAAGACCTCGTGGGCTGAAGCTGTACTGGGCACAATTACTGCAGCCTCACCTGCAGCAGCAGCGTCTTCTGCTATTTGTGCTACCTGTTCGGCTTGTGCATCACCCGCGGACTCTTCCACTTGTGCCGATGCCGCGGATTGCGCAAATACGACTTTCGTTGCGCGAGCGGTAGTGGGAGCTTGCGTGCCATCAGCTAGCAGGCAGGAACCGCTAAAAACAATACAACCCACAAAGAGTGTGGATGTGATCTTCATAGATCGATCCCTCCTGAATCGCCAACTCAGAAAAACTTCCGTGTAATCATCCGTGAATCAAAGCGAGCCGCACGGGAAACGTAACCCTTTACGACGTGATAACCTAATCACTTTTACCGCAAGGCCGGTGTTGCGGCGGGAGTTCCCGTTGCTCGCTCACAAGTATCATGACACCAAAAAATGCGAAGGCAAATTTCTGAGCAAGCAATTTTGTTTTTTTGAAACCAGGGGATTCGCGTAGTAACAGTCTGGTAAACTTGCGCGAAAAATCGAATTGCAGTGCAACTAAAAACAGGCTCTGACTTGAATCGAACAATCTATGTTTGCCATCAGATCGCTTTAAGCAATCTTTGCCGGATGGTGTATAGACGAGTTTGCTCGGTGACCTTTTCCCCATTGGTTTCACTGACGTAGAACACATCGACTACCTGATCAAGATGCGTACTGATCTTCGCAAAATGCAAGACCAATTCCATCTGCAACAAAACTCCCGCGATGTCGTAAAGCAAACCAAGTCGGTCATAAGCAAAGACCGTGATCACTGTGAAATTGTCAGATGTATTATTATCAAAGCGCACCTGAGTCGGTTGCGAGTTAACCTTGGTGGTCGCATCCTTGCCAACCGGCTTCCAGATTTTGCGGAACACAGGAGTAGCTGGCGCCTTAGGATCAAAGGTCCCCTCAAGTTTTCGACATACTTCCGTTAAGCGATGTTCGGGGGGAGCACCATGATAGTCAGGATCTTGCACGAAGAACCGATCCCAAGCAATTCCACCAGGCTGTGTATGAATCTCGGCTTCGAGAATCTGCAAGCCCATACCGGAAAGTACACCCGTAATGCGGTAGAACACACCCAGTGTTACCGAACCTTGCTTTACAGCCACCGTATATTCGGTCGCATCCTGCTGCTGCACATATCTGGCCCATGCAATGGCGGGCCGCCCTTCCAACTCGCGTAATCGACTCAATTCATGCGCGATATGCGAGGGAGTATTGCGAAGCAAATAGGAAACAGGCAAGGCGGCAATGTTGTCACTCCACCACTGCTGATCTGCTTGCGATGGAACCAGAGCTAAGACCTGAGACCTGCGATCCTTGAGGGCCGACTGGAATCTCTTATCTGGTTTTTCATCTTGAAATTGCGAATCGGTTTGCTGATACAACTGCGTGATCAAATCCAGTTTCCACTGATTGAGCACCTCAGGACCAACCGAAGCCAAGTCGGCACATGTCAATACGAAGAGCATTTGCAGTGCTTCACTAGAACCGACCTCAGCAGCAAAACGTACGATTGTGTCTTGACTGCTCAAGTCATATCGAAACGCTGTATGCGCCATGATGAGGTGTTTGTGAACCAAGAAGGCTACCAATTCACGTTCTGAGTCTTCCAGATTCAAACGCTTTGCCGTTTCCTCAGCAATGACCTTGCCAACTTCGCTATGATCTTCAGGAAAACCTTTTCCGAGATCATGAAGCAGAAGCGCTAAATGCAACAGATCTTTGCGTTTGATTCGCCTGTAGATTGTCCCCACAAGGTGATCACTGCGTTCGAACTCGGTAGCGCATTCCACGGCGCGGATACAATGGGCATCTACAGTATATTTGTGGTATTCGTTGAACTGAAGCAAGCAGCGAGCGTGCCTAAAAGCGGGCACTAATTGTTCTAATACTCGCAGTTCGTGCAGACGCCTCAGCAATTTTCCCAGTCTTCCAGGCCTAGAGAGCAAGGACTTGAAACGGCGGATAGAATCCTGCCCCAATTCCCCTTGAGGCCGACCAATCATCGCTGATCGAATAGCTCGCCATGTTTCATGTTCCAATGGTCGGCGATAACGATTGGCTAAATCCATGAGCTCCAAAACAGCGGATGGATCATGGAGCTTTTTCAAACCTTCGCGTGTTGCCCAGATGTAACGCGGCCCGAGACGATATTCGCGACTAATGGGTAAGCCGATCGCCTTACCAATCCACCGCACCACAGATGAACGCACGCGACTGTTAGAAACAAAATGCGTTGTCGTGTAATAGATCTCGCTGCTATGTCGAAAATATTCCTGCATGAATTGTTCAACTGGCAAGACACCTTCCTCGCCCTGACAACCGTACCAAGGCGCGAGTTTGAGTTGCCAGTTTCTATCAAGCTGATCTTGTGACTTGCCTGTCTCAAAGTGTAACTGATTACGAACTCTTAGAAAAAAATGATAACCGTTTCTTATAACTCGAGCATCTTCGGACGAGAGTAAGCCCATCTCTTTGAGTTGCTCAGGATCGCGTATGCCATATCGGGCAAATGCTACCCAGCGGAGCAAGTGTATATCACGTAACCCACCTCTTGATCTCTTGATATTCGGTTGCAGTAAAAAAACGGTCTCGCCAAACTTTTGTTGCTCTTCGTTGCGAGCCTGCTCCACCGCCTCGATCAAACGAAAACTTCTTCGTAACGCTCCACCGCGAAAGCTCTCAAAGAAGCGTTCAAACAAACCGTCCGAACCGGTTAAACATCGGCTCTCTACCAAGGAGGTAAAGATTTGAGCATCCGTCCACGCGAGGCTACAAGCCTGCCCAGGCGTGCGAACGGAGAAACCAAGCGAGAAACCAGCGTCAACGAGGTATTGAGATAACATGCGAGCCAACCCAACCACCGCTTGTGCTTGAGCTGGAGAATGCAACAGCATCAGATCGAGATCTGAGTAGGGAGAAAGATCGCGGCGACCATAACCGCCATGTGGCACTAAGGCGATCTCAGACAGAGCCTGCTCCAGTTTCAATTCGGCAATGCAATGCTCCACCAAGTCCGTCACGATTTCATCGACCAAGTCCGTTAAGCGAGTACAGACCTGGATACCTGGTGAGCCTGCTTCATGCTGGGCGCGCAGCTTGATGCGACCTTCGTTGAGTTTCTGTCGCGCATCGAGAACAACCGCCGGCAGTGATGGGCGTGTCTGCATGGAATATCCACTTCAGGGAATTTGAGGAGTCAAAGACAATTCCCAAAAGTTAAATCGCTTCCTCGCCAGTCTCACCCGTGCGGATGCGTATGGAATTCTCCAAATTGGTCACAAAGATTTTACCATCACCAATTTGACCCGTCTGGGCGGTCTGGAGAATCGTATCGATCACCGTTTGTAAGTTCGCATCAGTGCACACCACTTCGATTTTTACCTTAGGCACAAAATCGACGGCATACTCAGTACCACGGTAAATCTCAGTGTGCCCCTTTTGTCGGCCGTAGCCTCGCACTTCACTGACAGTCATCCCATGAATACCACGCTCTGTCAGAGCATTTTTAACATCTTCTAATTTGAAGTGCCGAACAACTGCTTCGATCTTTTTCATCTTTGTTACCCCTCGGTGAGATTAGGCGTGAGAATAAGCTTTTCTGCGACGAGAAGCAATTCCATGTCGCTGAAAGCCCCCTGACGATACGATCCCAGGTTTGAGGACCTGGGACCACCCCGGATTTCCCACAGCCTTTGAACACCAAACCCACTAGGTGGGGCGTTTCCAAGGTACGTCACACTGACCGGCCATCTGGTTTGCCCGTCTCGCTACTACAAATAATAGGTCGCTAAGCCGATTGAGGTAAATAATAATTGTTGAGCAATCTGCAACCTCAGGCTGCGCGGCTAAATCTACGACCTCTCGTTCGGCTCGCCGGCAGACGGTTCGGCCCCAGTGAAGCATGGCGGCCCCTAAGGATCCGCCTGGTAAAATGAATTGCTTAAGCGGCGGCAACGATTCTTCATGAATATCGATCCAAGATTCCAACCTATCGATATCACTCTGGGTCAGGAAACGAACACCATTGGCATCCGGGTCTGGGGTCGAAAGTTCCGCTCCGATACTGAACAAATCCACCTGCACTTTTTCGAGAATATTATCCAGATCCTCCGGCACCCCAGAAGCACGTACGGTGCCCAAGACTGCATTCAGTTCATCGACTGTTCCGTAAGCACATATTCGCAGATCAGATTTGCTGACACGTGGTCCGGCAAACAACCCTGTCATTCCCGCATCACCCGTCTTGGTATAAATCTTCATCCGCTCCCTCTCTGCCAGAAAACCAGCTTCGATTATGTCAATTTCAAAGTAAACTTTTGGGCTCGCTCGACCACGCTACCTGGTGGACCAAGGTCTCTCGAAAAATAGCCCAGCAATGCACTATCCCGGCTCGCCTAGTGGCGCAGCGATAATTCCGCTGAAACGCCCCAAAAACCGCCCAAATAGGAAGCGATTGCCTGCTATGCGCGCCTAGGAAACAGCGATTTTCGGCACGCTGATTTCGTCTTTCCAAGCAGCTCTTTGCAGGCTCTCAAATACCCAGTTATCCATCCAGCGTCCGTTGAAATCGTGAGCTGCGAAATCGTGAGCTGCGAAATCTTCATCTGCTCGACCTGCTTCTCGGGCACTCGCCGTCCGACGCGCACTAACATACCCCAGATGGCCGCCATAGCGAGTACAGGTCATGGTTCCGCCTACCTTCGGAAGCCAAGCTTCGCCCCGACGTAAACCCGCAAAACAGGCGACCGGCACGATAGGATCATCTTCAGCGACCAATAAATCGCAAGGCACCTCGATATGCGCTAGAAGTGGCTTGGAACTTGAGGCCCGGTAATACGCCGCCGCTGATTCGAATCCCGACAGCGGGGCAGTATATGCATCATCAAATTGGCGAATCGTCGCCAGCTTCTGGCTGATTTTTAAAGCACGCCACTGTGGCCACAATTCCAACTTTCTCTGCAGTTGGTTCTTCAGCAAACGCATGAAGTAGGCGGTGTAAACTCGACTAACACCACGCTCCATGGAATCGGCGGCGAGGTTTAAATCGATGGGAGGCCCAATAGCGACCGCATGCCGCAGGTTTGTTCCGATATTCAATTCGGTGAACTTTCCCTGTGCTAACTCACCGAGAAATTTCAGAACCAAATTTCCCCCAAGCGAGAATCCAGCTAACGCTAACCAAGCGGGCCGCTGATGGCTCTCAATCCAGCCTAGAACATCAGCCACATCCGTCGTCAGGCCAGCATGCGGCGGTTTATACGCCCACTCCTCCCCTGCCCCACACCCCCGCAAATCCATCCGATAGACCTGCCACCCCGCCCGCAACAGACGCTCTCCAAGCCGAACCAAATATCCACTCTGATGACAACCGGCTAGGCCATGAATCAAAACGACGGCTGGAACCCTATCAGCCTGAGCTTTCATCTCGCCTGTAACACCCACTTTCGACGCCGCTGTCGGTCGATCCTCATGCAAGGCGAGATACTCGCCGTCGCGCGTCGTGACTCGGTGTACGATCGTCCCGCTTGCAACCTCTGTTTCTGAGCCACGCGAGCCCAAAAAAGTTTGCAAATGCCGATTCCTAAGCCACCATGCTGGCCGAAATTCGTCCATCATGACTGTTTCAGCCTCCCGCTTTCGATTAACCTTTGCAACTGTCGTGAATTCGTATTCTATCCAATTCCCCTTCAAATCGAACATAGTCCCATGTCATTGCTTGTAGTTGGTTCGGTTGCATTTGACTCCATCCATACGCCAACTGCCGAACGCGAACGTGTTCTCGGCGGTTCAGCGGTTTATTTCTCGTACGCAGCGAGCTTTTTCACACCCGTCAGGTTGGTGGGCGTGGTCGGTGAAGATTGGCCGGCAGAACACACCGCGATGCTCCAGTCGCGAAATATCGATACGGCTGGCTTGCAAGTGAAACCGGGTGGCAAGACCTTTTTCTGGAAAGGTCGCTACATGTCCAATATGAATGATCGTGAGACATTAGAAGTTGACCTGAACGTCTTTGGCGAATTCGACCCGGTCCTACCACCTCAATTCCGTGATTCGCCATTTGTTTTTCTCGCTAATGCAGCTCCCCAGGTTCAGATGAAAGTTCTGAGCCAAACCCACCAACCGAAAATCGTCTTCGCCGATACGATGGATTTGTGGATTCGCACCCAGCATGCTGCTCTCAAGGAATTGCTAACCAAAGTCGATGGCTTGGTACTTAACGATAGCGAAGCGAAGTTGATGACCGAAGAAGAAAATCTCATCACCGCGGGTCGAGCCATTCAACGTATGGGTCCCAAATATGTGGTTGTCAAAAAAGGCGAGCATGGCGCGATCTTTTTTGAACCCGATGGAGTCTCGGTCTTGCCAGCGTTTCCAACAGCTCGAGTTGTCGACCCAACGGGTGCTGGCGACAGTTTTGCTGGCGGCATGATGGGATACTTGGCAGCATCCGGCTCTACCGATCCACTCACTCTTCGCCGCGCACTCGCCTATGGCACTTTAGTCGCCAGTTATAACGTCGAAGACTTTAGCCTCGATCGCCTGAAGGAGATCGATCGGCATGCTCTCGATCATCGTTTCCAGCAGTATCAATCGATGCTGCAAATCTAACCTTCTGTGGGATATCGCCCTTAGGTTACTATGAGATGTCGCTACGCGATGCCAAGCCAAGTCGGCTGCATCGCGAGCGACTAGTCGATCAATGATTCCTGAATCACGGCGATAAATACTGATCTGTCGATCCTCTGTTCTAAACAAAATCAGTCTACAATCTGCCCTTACTACACATCATCCGAAGCGAGTATGAAAAGATCCGTAGATCGGCCTAGTCCACTACGAATACTAAATGATCTTCTTCAATATCCAGCAGCAGACGACAATGACTGGCCTCGGGATGATCGAGCATCCAACGAGATAAAGGGGCCACGATGTACGTTTCTAAAGCTTTCTGCAGCGGTCGCGCCCCTAATTCGGGATGAAATCCAACCTTCGCCAATTCACCTACGACACGATCCGTCCATTCCAAAGTGATTGCTCTTCTAAGTACTCCCTCACGAGCTGCTAAATCCCGCAACTCTTTAGCTGCAATGGCGACTACGATTTCATACTTCAGCGGCAGAAAAGGAATGATATAGTCGAGTCGATTGAAAAATTCAGGACGAAAAGCCTTGCGCACCTCAGATGAATAATCCACATCTAAGGCCTCACCAAATCCAAGAGAACTTCCTCTTCGCACCCCAACATTACTTGTCATAATAACGACGCAAGAGAGGAAACTGGTCGTTTGACCGTAACGATCGGTCAAACGACCTTCATCCAACAAACTCAAAAGGATATCGAAAACATCGCTGGATGCCTTCTCAATTTCGTCTAGCAACAAAACTGATAACGGTCGATTTCTGACCTGCTGCAACCAAGTAGAAGACTCACCCTTATCATTTTGCAGAAATCGAAAGCCAGCTCCAGGATAGGAGTATTCACTCATATCAACTCGAACTAAGGGTGTCCGATTTTGCTCCCACCCGAATAAAGCTTTAGATAGTGTTTTGGCTAACTGTGTCTTACCGACACCCGTAGGGCCACAAAAAAACAAGTTAGCAAATGGTCTCCCTGGATCGTTCATCGCCGTCTTGATGCGACTGAAAACACTACCCACTACCTGACATGCCTGAGGTTGTCCTATCACTTCAGCCTGCAGCGACTCGATAACTGCCTGCTTATTTAAAGGGAGATCATCACGCAACAATACCTCGGGTAAACCATAGACTTTTGAAAACTGCGAGACGACATCACCATGTGTTAACTGTACAGCTCCCTCATTTTTCTTAACCGTCTCAACTAACTTCTCTACAAATCGCACGGTAGCTGCTGGCGGAGCAACCGCTGACTGAAATTGATGACATAGCCGTTGAATCGATTTGGGTACTCCAGAATCAACTTCAATGCCTGTCCCTTTGAGTCGATACTGGAGTAACTTGACCAACAAATCTTCTTCTGCAGCTACACTCCATGGCTCCAGGTTAAAAATAGTCAAAGCCTCGACGATAGCAGGCAATAGTTGCTGCACTGCATCAAGTTCCCGCGGTGTGCATTCAACGACCAATTTCAATTGACCACTGCGAAGGAATGGAACCAGAAATGCCGCCATCGAATCGCGTGGTGTACTGCCACCATATCGCAAAAGATCTCTTAAATTGTCTAACACCAACGTGCCACCAAAGTTAGCCAATTCGCGAATGACCCTTTCCAGTCTCTCTTGCCACTGCCCTAGATATTGCATTCCTGCAATCAGACGATGGACGCTGGTACGCCAAAATCGCGGCGCAATTGCTTCACCTTGATTAGCAGGATTACGTGAACGGCTCTGCTTAGCCTGCGACTCGTTCTCAACACACGCAGTCGCTATCAAGGTCGACTTACCGCAGCCTGGAGGCCCAACAACAATACCGCCCCCCTGTCTAATAAACTCTTGTAACTTCTGCAAAGGTCTTTGACTACGAACACTGGGTGGCAAAAAAGGAATGGCCCTCTTCCTCAATGGTTCAGCAATACTTTCTAGAAACTCACTGTTCGATTCACCCCTTAGCGTACCACGTTCTTTGACATGCACAGATACCTTGACGACCTCGCTGAAAAGAGGTGGCCACCATCTCAATAATTTTTCATGCGTAAGATTCGCGGCGCGATGCCGAACTGCCAATTCCAATTCCGGCGGTGGCTGATCTCCGGTCGTTGACCATTGGGTCCAGGTATTTAGTTCCGGCAGGTAACAGCTTCTGCGCCCGCTTTCATGTTCGACTCGCACGTAGCGCAATGGTATAGACACTTGCGGACCAACTAGAATTCGCTGTCCATCGACATCCCGTGTCGGCTGAACCAAGAATACTTTACTAAACACTTCCCCTTCGACCCACTTTTGACGAGAGGCATACTGTTGCCTCGATCCCTTCTCTGAAATCAACTTCGCCAAGCGTTTACGGGCCATCGATGGCGAAGCTGCCATTGCCTGTATTTTCGGGTCTCGCAACCACTGAGCGGTATACAAACCAGTCGAGGAATAACTTAATAAAACTAGCTGACTACTACTCATCATTCACCTCAGCACCGACCCTATCGAGCAAGAGCCATTCCAAGAAAACTCGGCGGCCAGATTCTTCTGATGACCAATACACGTCTTTCTCATCTTCCTCGCCAACCAGTGGCTTTAAAGATAGACCATCGCTATTTTCAATCTCCACATCACAATCGACCGTAATTTCCCCGCGAAGCTCCTGTTGGTTTAAAGAGAGATCGTGATCGATATTTAGCAACATGTCGTGCCATATTCCCTCGATTTCACCGAATGCCGTTGGCATCTGCTCCGTATCAATCGATAGCGGATTCCCTTTAAGAATTCCGAGTCGATACAACGTCCCATAATTCTTCACAACATAGAGGCCTGCGATGGCTCGTGCGATCCGCTGTGCTCCCACCCCGCGCATGATTCCTGCCAGCACGTACTCTCCACCAAGATGAGCAGCCTGACTTGTAAGCTTCGGCCTCTCCAAAACACCATTATCCTTGAGCCAAAACACTTCCATCTGTAAATCGTAGCCGAGAGCTCCAACGACAATACTACGCAGCCTCTCCGGCAGTTTATGCCAATACCAATCAGCTTCTACACGTCCTTCACGCTGCGAAGTGAGACAACGTACATAGAACGTCACTTCATCTTCCTGACCGAATGACTCATACATCACCTTGGCATACTCAAGCTCAGTAGCAAGTGACCATCGCAGTATCTCTATGGATTGCTTCTTAGCTGTTTCAATATCGGCTTCAGCCACCTCTCGTATCGCATCTGCAGCACGCTGGTCATCAAAGTAGAGTTTATCTCCTGACATTTCTTTCATTTTCATGGAGCGTCCGCGTGGCCCCCGAAGATTGGTATCGATTCGTGGTGAAGCACCGGAAGTCCCTCTCTGTTCAATCGACTCCTTCAATTGATAGTACAAGTCACGACAACTCTTCAATTCCTCACGTAATGCATAATATTGTGTCACCTCTGAGGACAAGCTCTGAGCGAAGTCGCAACGTTCGCGTAGCAATTCACTTTTTTGATCCAACTCATCGATTTCGTTCTTCCACACTTCGACAAACTTAGCGGCTTCCGGCAACTTGACCACTCGCTTCTTCTTGAGTGGTAGAGGAACCGTTCGACTCGAGATCCCTGAACCTTGACGGTGTACATGGATTAGAAGGTGCGAATGATCGAAGCGTTCTGCTAAAGCATCAGCCAGCGGTTGCGCTAAGAATTTCTCTAACTCGCGTTTGAGAATTCGCGCTCCAAGTTGTGGGTCATATCCTCGACCCACCAACCACTCCTTGGCATCTTTTTCGATTGCCAAGCAAATCTTTCGGCGACGCACACCATCGCGAGCTAGCAAACGGCTTAGCTGAAGCTCAGCTACTTCACCTAGCTCTACTCGAGTCAACGGCCGAAACGCCAGAATTCCATCCAACCGATTCATGAACTCGGGTCGAAAAAAAGCAGCGGCCGCTCGGCGATAATAATCGGCTGCATGCTGATCGCTTGAATCAAATCCAATTGCCTGACTTGCCTCTCGAACCCCTATATTGCTCGTCATTAAGATCAATGTATCGCGAAAATCGATCGTCCGACCAATTGCATCTGTCATCCTCCCCTCGCCAATGACCTGCAGTAGATAGTCAAAAACATCAGGGTGTGCCTTCTCAATCTCATCTAACAAGATTACGGCGTGTGGCTGGCGTCTCACGGCGCTCGTCAATTTACCATCTGGCTGATCGTAACTTCCAATTAACTGCTCAGCAGCTAATGGAGAGTTAATCTCGTTCATATCGAACCGGAGCAACTGCTGCTCACCGGAGTACATCACTTGCGCAATCGCTTTAGCTGTTTCCGTCTTACCAACTCCGGTCGGGCCTACGCACAAAAAAACACCGAGAGGCCGATCATCGGGTTGAATACCAGCTCTGGCCCTGGATAAAAACTGCGATAGTTTTTCCAGAGCTGTATCCTGGCCAATGACCTTGCTTTTAAGCTCACGCTCGAATTCAGAAATATTGCTCATTCGCTGAGTAAGCTTTAGCCCGGTCCGTTGCTGCAAGCTTGTCATAAGCTCCTTGCCACCGATTCCTTCATGGCGTTGGCGCCCCAGATCGTCCAGCAACTGAATCGTTTTACCAGGAAAAGCTTCCCCGCGCAGATATCGTTCCGTTGATGAAATCATTAAAGGAAGTGTACCCACATGAAAGAAACGTTGTCGCTGAACCTCAAGCTCGCCAGTCCTGCGAATAAGCAACTCCAACGTTTCGTCATGGGTCAGCGATTCCACTGGTATCGACAGAAACAAATCAGCAAGTTCTCTCTTTCGCAGTTTCAAAATACCGTAAGCTTGCGACGTCATCTCCGTCACAAGACGGATAGGGTGAACCGCAGCAAACGCGACGAGAACATCCCCCGCTGTCATTTTGCTATCTCGAGTTTTTCCCGCAGTAAGAAGTCCAAGAGGATCTTCAACAAGTAAAACATGATCGCGCTTATGAATTTCCTTCAGGATACTCAACCAACGCTCTTCCCATTGCCCTAAATACATCATGCCGCTAACGATTCGTTGGGTGTTTATCGCCCACACTCGCCCCGTTCGCACACGCTTCCCTTTCCGTTTCGCTCTTTGACGAACGACCTCTTGAATAATCGCGCTTTTACCAGCCCCAGTGGGTCCAATTAATGCAACACTTTGGCGCTGCCGCGAATCGAGAAGCTTTTCTAATTGATTGATCTCTGCCAATCTTCCGTAAATTGATTGCGATTCTTGCACTTCATCATCCAGACAACGGCCGATAGCTTGTAGATGCTGTGCCCCATCCATCTTTTGACGCTTCATCAAAAGACTGAAAAACTTCTTCATCGGATTAGTATCCAATGTACCCGGCTCAAACTCCAACTCAAACTGCTCAATCCAGTGGTCTCGCGGAATCAACAGATACGACCAATCGAGCTCTCTCCAGCGTTCATGAGCCGTAATCCAAATAGGCATCCTCTCTGAGGCCATTTTCTCTAGATCCTTTTGCCGCGCCAGCAAGAAGCTAAAACCGGGCATCAGGGGTGACTGCACAAGCAGATTAGTCCCGAATGGTTTTAATAGAAGCGGAACACGAACTTTTAGTGTTCTATCCGGTAGCTTTAAGAACAACTCGACTGTGCTCGAAATCCAATCTGGATCATACACCCACTGAGTCAACTTTGTCTCAAGTCGACTCTTTGCAATTTCCTCTATGGATCTGCGAGAAACTTTTTTTACTTCCTGAATCGCAGAGGAAAGAAGAGGTTCCCGCGCTGAAATTGCGAAATCGCCAAGCGCACGACAGTAATACTGCTGTCCCAGAGGGGAGGCCTCCCGAATCACTAAGCAAGCTGCATTGATGCTTATCATAACTCTTTTCTACCTTGCTATAGGATCTAGAACAAACTACTGGATGTCTTGGTACTATCAGGCAGTCCCTTGAAGCCGATTCGACTCCATATCGAATCATCCTCTAAACGCCGCAAGAGTCCCTGAAGCGCAGCAGCCAAAGTACCTGCACCGATTGAAACAGTCGTCTTGGTCGGGAGATGCGTCAATTTCCCTTCCGTTTGCAAATACTCTCGTACAGGATCAATTTCGCTCGGAAATTGCATTTGTCTAAAACCAGCAGGCAATCTTAATGATTCGCATTCCTGAGGAAAGAGATGGACCTTCATGCTGTATTTCTGAGCCTGATGAATGTCTTTCTTTTTAAGGATATGTACTCCTTGCTCTTCTTCAATAAATCCAACTCTTTCCTGACTCGGCAGAGCTTCAAAAGCAAGTCCTATCGCCTGATCCACAGAAACATCATTAAGATTCTTACTGTGTCGTACAGCAACAATCTCCGCCTCAAACCAGGTTCGAACATCTTTCTCGCTGTGGGGATTCGGGCAATTCCCTTCGCGTCTCATCTTGCTGAATTTTTTGAAATCATAGAGCAACCAAAACGCCCCTTTGGCGTTGAATCGAGACGCATGCACCTCGATTAGAAATTTGAAATCATTGATTGCCGATCCCATATAAAGAATGGTCCAAACTCGTGATTGCGAATTCTCGTCCGACAAACCTACGATTCCACTGCGTAGAAGAGCCTCATAGATGCGAACTTCTTCTGGACCTGACTCTGTAGGTATAGCTTGATTTTTGTAATACGCTTTCAACACGAGCAAATGAAGTCGTTCGATATCCGCAACAGCGTTTTGAACTGATTCAACGCGTTTAATGATTTGCTTTCTTTCAGACAACTTACTTCCTTGTAGCTGTGTCAGTGCAGACATCCGGTCGGGATCAGCACACTTTTGAATCTTTCGATCCACATTCTCCAGGAATCGATCGCAGCGATCCAATAATCCTAAACTAGAGCGCATCTCGGGAGATCTTAAGGCAAGTTGAGCTTTGAATCGCAGTTCCCTCCAGTGATCAACGAAATCAGTCAGTTCCCTCGTGTACCCACCCCGACCACTCCCCTCAGTCCTGCCATCATGCATTTCATCAAGA